>CAYMPX010000086.1:0-10361 GCA_964392135.1 uncultured Methylomarinum sp. | reverse complement strand
ATTATTACATTTGATGTCGAAATATGTTGAGTTTGACAAAGTTATGTTACATTTGTGATTGTAAATAGTTTGGCAACCCTATTTTATCAATTAATCCCAATTGTTTTTCTAGCCAGTAAGTATGATCCTCCTCAGTATCTTTAAGCAGTAGCTCAAGTATTTCTCGGGTTTGGTAATCCTGTTCTTGCTCAATAATCTTGATCGCATCTTTTAGTGCGGCAACAACTTCTAATTCCAGTTTAAGGTCATTCTCCAACATACTTTTAACATCTTTACCAATCCTTAGTGGATCACGGGATGCGACATTAGGCGTGCCTTGAAGAAATAAAATACGCTGCGTTAATTTATCTGCGTGTTGTAATTCTTCCTCTGTTTCATGGCTAATCCGTTCAAACAGTTTTTCTAGCCCCCAATCCTGATACATTCTTGAATGAATAAAATATTGATCCGCCGCCGAGAGCTCACCGGTAAGCAATGTATTTAATATTTCTATGACTTTTTTATTCCCGCGCATTAGAGTCCCCTAATTAAATTGCTGATTGCAGGTAATTTTGCAAACCTGTTTTATCTATCAGATCAACCTGAATTTCCAGCCAATCAATATGTTCTTCAACGTTCTCTAAAAGAGTATCCAATAGTTGTCGACTGACATAGTCTTGTTCATTTTCACATACTGTTATTGCCGCGACGATATCATTGCGACAAGTTATTCTGAATTGCAAATCGCCTTTTAAGAACTCGGGTACATCTTCGCCTATAGTTAGCTTGCCTAAATCTTGTAGATTAGGCAGTCCTTCTAAAAAAAATATCCGCTCAATCAAATTATCTGCAAGTTTCATTGCCTTTATAGATGCTTTGTATTCTTTATCATTTAAGCTATCAAACCCCCAGTGACGACACATTCGTGCATGAAGAAAAAACTGATTTATTGCTGTTAGTTCATTCTTCAATAGCCGATTAAGTTGTATTGTAATTGCTGGATTACTTTTCATTGATAGAGTCTCCTGAGTTGTCTGATGTCAAATTTGATTATAAGCATCGGGGACAAGATGGTCAAACAGCAGGGTGCAGGCATGTTTTACAGTTAACATTGTCATTATAATATTTTACTATTGATAATGATTCTCATTTGCCGTTATAATAACCCCAGTCTATTTTATTTTCATTTGGAGTAAAAATGTACGTTTGTATATGTCATGCAGTCACTGACCATGAAGTCATTCGTTCTGTGCATAACGGCGCCTCGTCTATGAAAGATTTGCGCAAGACATTAACTATCGGTACTACCTGTGGCCGCTGTGTTAGCGGTGTTAAAAGTTTACTCAAAGAATCACTGGCAGGCGTTGATAATACGATGACTTGTAAACTCACTAACAATAATATCATCCATGCGCCAGTATAAGCGCTGTTAATACCAGCCAAAATCAGCCGGGTAGTGGCAATTGTCTTATTTTGGTTTGTACTCAATGAAATGCTCTCTAAACAAGTACCCTTGCACCAAATCAACACCCAGCTGCTGTGCAAAATCCAGATCATCTTCACTTTCAATTCCTTCCAGAACGGTCACTTTTCCTGTCTCCTGCGCATATTGAACAAGGTGTTTAAGTAGCGCAGAATGATTTTTATCTTTACGAAAATTAAGCCAGTATTTGTCTAACTTCATATAATCCACCGTTGTCAGAATGGGAATAGACAGCATTGAATGCGGTGAGCCAATATCGTCAATAGCAATAGACACATCATATTCAGATAATATTTTTGATAATTCAAGACAAATACGAGCATCATTGCTATCTGTGTTTTCAATTAATTCCACAACAATGCCTGGGGTTAAACAGAGCAACTTAAGCAAGGGATTATCTAAACCCGTGCTGCTATGCGCAATATATGCATCAGGATCAAGATTCAAAAAAAGCGTACTATTTTTAGGTGCATTCGCTATTTGTAGCTTTTTTAGTTGATACTCTATCTTAAATAAAGTTAATGGATTGTCGTGTAGTGAAGAAAAGACATGGAGAGGACTTATTGTTTCATTAGCGGATGTATAAAAACGTGCAAGTGCTTCATAAGCATGAATTTCTCCTGTGACTGATTTAATTAACGGCTGGTATTCAACGCCAAATAAATTATGCTCTATTAAATCGATAAGTGTTGAAGTTGAGATTGTGTTGTTTAAGGTCAAAGTGTTAACGCTCTTTGTTTATAGCATTTAATTGTTCAGAATATCTAATGCATAGATATCTAATTTTTTGTAATATTTGTGACAGAAGTACAATTCTAGTTGCCTTTTTCAGATAATCTGGAGCATCAATCTATCCGGGATTGATAGCAGCGATTTCAGCCTTGGCTATTATTTTATCTAACACACTGGCGAGAGAATGCAACCCAGGGCTTTTTAAATATTCAAAGGGTTTGTGTTGTTTTTTGCAGGTTCTTTTAATCTTCCAATAGGCATCATGGCTAATGCAGTCACTAGGAAAAATCACCAAATCAGCACGATTTAAAGAATCGGATAAATCCTGGGTATTTTTTTCCAGACCCCCATCATGATGTAAAAAAACACCCGCTTTTGCTTCCACTAATTCACGATAATAAGGGATCAAATTCGCTTTACCTCCCACATATAAAATACATTGTCCACAAAGCCCTTGGTTTTTAAACGGACATTCATCCTCTAATTGATTTTGGCACAACATGTTTTGCAAATGTTCCGTTTCATTTTTATAAGCCGTTATGGTTTTTTGATGACTGTTTATTTGATAATTTAATTCAGTCACCCATTTATCTAATTGATCTGTTTTATTTCGATAGGTTTCTATCTCATTCTCTTGAAAGCTGATTTTATGATTGAGTTTCTCAACCTGTAAATTTAACTGATGAGATTTTTCCACATCATTTAAAACCATTAAGTGCTCATTCGCATTAGTTAAGGCGGCAACTCGATTAACCAGATCAGCAATTTTTTCAGTTTGATGTTGTATTGTTGTTTGTAAGCGAGTATTTTCTGTCTGTGATTTTTGATACTTGGTCAGCTGAATGTGCGTTTCTATATTAAATTCTTTTTGTTCATTTTCAAGCTTTTTTAAACGTTTTAAATCTGCTCTATTAGAGGCTCCCGACATATGAGATAGCATATGAATATCGCCATAAAAATTTCTTTTCATCGCCTCATTAGTACATGGGTGAGACATAACAGCCCAAAAGGTAGCAATTAATTCACCACTGTTAAGTACTCTTTTCCATTCTGCCATCAATTCAGCAGCATTCATTTTTTTTGATTTTTGGATTGCTGTTTTACATTTTTTATTTAAGTAACTTTGTACCTTTTTACTACGAAAATCATTGTAGGCAATTAAGCTGACAATGGTTGTATGAATAGCATAAGAGCAGCTATCATTAATATCCATATGAAAGGAGCGGAGCAATTTTCTTACTTCATCCATCGTCAGGCAGGTACCTATTATTGCGCAATGATAATGATGATCAAATTCCCATAGTTTTGTTCTTTCTTGCTGAATCTGTGGTTCCACATTATCAAATGACGTTGCAATGCCTGAAGGAAATTCATCCCTGATTATTTCTTGTTCAAAAGATTGATTTAGCATGTATTTTTTCCTGATTTTGATGACAAGATATACTTCGCACGGTCACAGTGTCACGGCTACAGAATTTATAGCGAGTATTCGGCGGCTGTATTTTGTAGTGGCTGAGATCCGCCTTGCCCTGTTCATTTCAAACCACTTTCTAAGGTAGTTCCACCTGCCAGTTTTCAACACCTAACTCGGTCTTTAATTGCTCAATCCAGATTTTGATTCTGCTTTCTGTCAAATCAGCTTGTCGATCTTCATCTAAGGTCAAACCAATAAAGGTATTGTCGTCAATTAATGCCTTGGACTCTGTAAAATGGTATCCTTCGGATGACCAATGTCCAATAATTGTGGCGCCTGATTCCTGCGCCGTTAAGGCCAATGGGGCGATAGCATCACAAAAATATTCCCCCCAATCTTGTTGATCCCCTAAGCCATAAACCGCAACTTTACGACCCGTTAGATTTACCTTTTCTAAATCCTCTAATTTATCTGCCCATTCATTTTGTATTTCTCCGTCATACCACGTTGGTACGCCTAGAATAATAAAATCATATTGTTTGATGATTTCGGGCAAATCTATATTAAAAACCTCATAAATATCAACAATGTCTTTACCAATCGCTGCACGCAAACTCTCTGCAACACATTCCGTATTACCTGTATCGCTACCGTAGAACAGTCCAATTTTCATAAATTACTCTTTAATGTAGGTGGTTTAGCTTAATTAGCTTTACACTTTCTTGTTTAGGTGTAGTTTTACCTCTAAGTATTTGTACTGCTTTATTAAAAGTATTTGCTATTTCAAGAAATTGCTGCGTTTCAAACTGAAATGAAATCCGTCCCGGCAAACTAAGGTTGACTATATTGCACTCCATACAGACTGATAACTGGCAATATTTTGATGTTATTAAGGATTCTATAGGGCAGTTTTTTTTCGACATAGGTTTAATTTATTTTTATAAAAAGCAGTTTGTTTAATGCGTATGCTTGCCAGCTGAATTCATCTGCGTAATAAGTGGACGATCCTTATATTGAATTGCCGAGGAAAAAAGTGATACGCTCGATTAATGTGAAACAATGTGTTGCGCTTCATCGTTTACTACGTCTACCTGGTGTTGCACATGTCGTTTGGCAATGTTTTCCCATTGGATAAGTAGTTGCTGAAAGGTTCCTTTCCATTCACCTAACGAATCAGCGGCAGAAGATTTCAGTAAAACCATTATATGGCGATTAATATTAGTCGCTAATGGCTCGCATGGTCGCAAGGCATAAAGCGTCATTAAATGACAGAGGATGGTGACAATGGTTGGAAGATCAACGATTTCTTTTTCAGTACCGAGGGGAGTAGTTGATTGTTTCATAGCTATTTACCTGTTGTTGTTATTATTGCTATCAAAAAAATTCTTTTGAATAAGAAGTACTGCAAATGATCGGATGCATTACCATTTCTAGCCGAAGTAATGAGGATTCAACGTGCATGTATTATTCTTTACTTTTGGAAATAATGGGGGTATTGCCCAGCCATGCCAAACTACGCCAATGCATTTCCAATTGCCGAAACAAACAGCGTTGCTCAATATTATCAATAGACTTAGGGTAGGCAAGCAATGCCGCAATGTGCTTTACTACCGCTTTTGCAATCAACGGGTTAGGGTCTTTAAGATAAAGCTGAATTAGCAGGCTGATTTTCACTTTTATTTGCTCTGGTTTATCATACTGAGAAACTGAAAATACGGGGTAATGATTAGGACTCACGCTGTTTCTCCTGTTTTAATCATTCAATTATTTAACCTGGAAAAATCAGTTGCTCACAATTTTCAGGTTTAATGACTTAATGATGGACACGAAAGAACCTTTGCCCATCCTACATTTGAATTTATTCCGTGCGCGTTCCTTAGCGGGTCAATAACAACCGTTTTATCTAAATTTTCAATCATATTTTTTCTATTTTCAGCTACATTTAAATCATCCAGTCTCTGAGAATCTGGATTGGAATGCCTTGATTTGTAAAGGCAGGTGTTTAAGCAAAGTGCCTGTAAACACTGCTTCGATTTTGTATCTAAACAATGAATGTCAGCAGCACAAATCTGACGCTGTGCTAATAACGTGTTCATTTTTTCAGAGCAAATTTCAATACGAAGACTGTCTTTTCTTTCCGTATTTCCAGACCCGCAATCTAAATTATCTTCTTCTAATAACCTGGCACCAGAGTGTTTTTTTAAATTGAACCTGAGTCGTTTAATAGAAAACCGAAAAAAACCAAATAAATAGAAATATATATTTTCGGTTCTTATTTGAAAGGCTGCTCCCCTGCAAAAAAGAAACGCTATCATTGATGTTTTTTCTCCTTTTAGTGTTTGCTCTACATACATAATAAAAACTCCCGTTTCTTAGAAAGGAAAATACTTGCTAGCCATTTTAATGATAATGATTCTCATTTGCAATAAATTTTAAATTTATTTTTTCTTCGCCTGAATTAGACTCATGCCATTTTAAGGATAAAATACCAGCAGATAACCTAAAAATTAGAAAACATCAGGAGGCTCTTCTTCTCTGATATTGCCATTGCCTGGGTTTGTCCAAAGCCTACTTTAATATCTCTTCCTGGTTACATCTTCGTTTTTCTTTCGCTATTTTGGGCTTCAAATCTCTTGATATTTATGTAGATAAAGTAAGATAATCAGGGTACTGATTTTAAATAATGTAGCAGCTCTAAACTAATGATTTTGTTATTCTTATGTTTTTTAAATAATTATAGATCATAAAAGTAAAGTAACCCGTAGGGGCAATCCCTTGTGGTTTCCCCTGTTCGCAGGGCAAATAAAAACCTCACCAAGAATAATCCGAATGAGGTTTTTATTTTTTACAATGAAGCGGGATTGCAGAAAGAAAGCAGTCACGGATGCCGTTTTCTATCGGTTGATTTTTGCCGATAGACTGCGCTACTGAAACAGTTGCGTAGCTTGCTATACATCAGTTTCAGTGCCTTGCTACCGACAAAAATCAATTCACTATAAATTCCTCATCTGTGACCGCGCGAAGTATAATTCCGTTGCCCAAGATGATTATCGAATACTATTTGCATAGATTCTTTAAATCCAGTAGCCACTTTTTACTTATTTACTAATATTTGAATACTGTTTTTCTAGTCACCCTGCTTGATAACTGGCTCCACCGAAGTAGAAATTAATACATTTATTAGTTTAACAACTGAAAAAATAACCACAGCATAGACTAAAGTGTACGTTACATAAGATGGGTAGTATTGTGTGATTCTTGTAGTGTATTCAACCCAGTTCAAATCAGGAAATTTACCCGATAACAGATAAAAACTGCCATTTGAAATAGCAAAAGCAGCGGATGTTGCAATAAATAAAATACCAAACTGTGAGATTAATCCAGACAATTTAAAGGTTTTATATCTTGTACAATAATAACCGGCAAACCATAACGCAGCGTATGTTGGAATTAAAAAAACATAGGCTGAAGAGACACAATAATCACTCACACTAAACTGAGTAATCGCTACATAATCTATCAAACCCGCTTCTATTAATAACAAGACAAAAAACTTCCAGTCCCTGATCCAGAACCCGGCAAAGAAGAAAGCCGCTAATGATGCATCAGGTAACGAAAATGAGCCTCCAAAATGCTGAAACCGAGTTGCAAGCATTAACCCCATCAAAGCGATTGGCATTCTTGTTTTTTCTAAACTAAAATTCATGGTCTTTCCCCTTCTATTTGTAAAATTTTAAACTGCCTTCCCTTTTTTTTAAAAAATAGGGAGGCTATAGCACTTACATCCTATAACGTCACTTTATAAGTCAGTAAATATAATTGACAGAAACAAAAAAGTTTCTATCGGCAGTATTGAAACCTTTATTCGTTTGATACTGGTCATTCAGCAAATTTTCAAGCTTGCCTTTTATAGTCCAGTTGTTAGTTAATTGATAAGCTGTTCGCAAATCCCAAACGATTGAACCATGCGATTTTGTTCTCCCATCTAAACGATCACCGGACACCTGTAGTGATGAACCTACAGTTAAACTGTTAAAAAATTCTCTGGAAACATCCAGACCTAAATGCAATTGTGCACGATCAGATAATCGTTTATTCGTGATACGGTCTTTTGGAGTTAAAGCGTTTCCGTTTAAAGCGATATTCCAGGCGTAAATTTGAGTTGATATTTCTCCCTCAATGCCATCAATTTGTGCTTTATTAACATTTTCAGGTTGCCAAACACCCTTATTATCAGGCGCCCAGGCTATCAGGTTATCAATATTTGTATGATAAGCCCTAAGCATCCATCGCCCCCAGTTATGTTGCCCTTCTAGTCCCGCCTCGAAGGTCGTTGATTCTTCGGGTTTTAAACTTGCGTTACCTGAATTTGGCCAATATAAGTCATTAAACGTGGGGGCTTTATAACCGCTACTAAAATTAGCGACAACATCTATCCCACTCTCTCCTAGCCCGATTCTAAATCCGCTGTTGCCGGTAACGTGAGAACCAAACTGCTCATTTTCATCCCCTCGAACCGATGCGTTAAAATCAATCAAATCAAACCACCGACCATAATATTCAGCAAAACCACCAATATCATAACGCTCTGTTTTAGCAAAGAATTGATGACTTTCCACATGGTCATCTCTAAAATCCGAGCCAATAACAATTTCATGCTTTGAACTCAGTTTAATGTTATTGGTCAGTCTGACTATTCGACGACGGGTATTAAAAAAATTACCATCGGGTTGTCTGCTCTCATCCCTGGATTCACCCAGCATTATTTTTGCAAGCCAGTTATCAGATAACTGCATATTGGCAGAAAGCCCCATATTTTGAATGACAAAATCATTTCGGTCGCTACCCCAATTATTATCAAATTCATTTTCACCTTGAGATCTTAGTACAACCGCTTCAACGCTATAGTTATCATTAATTTTATAACCAATTCGCGCATTAAAACTGGTATTTTTATAGCCATCTCTATCGCTATCTTTTAAATTTGAAGATGAGGCATTAAACCCCGATGTGGTGATATGAGAGACTCCCAAAGCATACTGGGTCTGCTTATAATTACCGCTGACATTACCACTAACACGAGCCGTATCATATGAACCGCCGCCTGCAGCAAGTGATACAGCAGGCGTACTGTCAGCCTTGTCCGACCCTTTTCGAGTGAAAATTTGAATAACGCCACCTATCGCATCAGAGCCATATAAACTGGATTGTGAGCCTCTAACAATTTCAACCCGTTCTATTTGATCAATGGGGAGCGATGAAAATGGAGCAGATCCCAATGTGACAGAACCAATACGCACCCCATCAACCAGGACTAAAACATGACCACTTCCTGTGCCTCTTATAAAAACACTGGATGCTTTACCTGCGCCACCACTTTCAGTAACATCGACACCTGTCGCTTTTTTAAGTAATTCAGGCACACTTTGCACCTGTAGGCGCTCAATATCCTGCCGTGTAAAAACAGTACCAGCTGCTGATAAATGCTCTATGCTCTGAGCGGTTCGAGTGGCAGTAACAATAACGTTTGGAAGTTCTACAGTGTCTTTAGCCTGTACAGAAAACCCCAGTGGAATAAGATAAAAAACAGCTAAAGGGGGAGATAAAAATGAATGTTTCATATGTCCTGTGCACTACCCGCGTACAAACAAAATTAAATTCACAGATGAGGACAAAAAAAACAAAAATAGAACGACAAAATACCTTTCTACTCCGTAAGCCAGCCCTCCGCTGCATCGAATACTTTCGGGCAGGTTTCCGGGCTTATAAGTTGAAATAATCTGATATGTCACCTTCCCATATCAATTGATACAGTGGTATTTGACCTATCTTAAACTTATCTACCGTTGCGGGGGCAGCGTCGGAATTGTTTCTCAAAGAAACGCACCGACTTCCCTTTTAACCCTTAAATAGAAATATTTCAGGGCACCAAAAAGTTAGGAGGGGAATTATAAAGAGTTACGTAAACAAAGCAAGTGTTATAAAAAAACAAGATTAGTTTAATCTTGCCTTTGTCACCATATCAAAAGTACCTGCTATTGATGATATATCACGCGCCACAGTCTATAGAAGGATAGAAAACGGTCAACTGCCAGAGCCAACACGCCTAACATCCAAAACCGTAGGCTGGAATAGAACCTTACTTGATGAAGTATTCTTAGGCAAAGAGTCTACACAATGAGAAAGCTAACCCGAGAAAACAAGGTTCTTATTTTGCTAAAATAACAGCAAACGATAAATCCTCTTCAAGCACTTAGAGAAATAGGTTGTTTTCGACTTGCTGCCGTTATGCACCAACTAAAAAAACAAGGCTAAACCCCGTCTATTTTGAAAACCCTCATTTAATGAATAGTTAAAAAAATGAGTGCTGTCACTATTTAGACTGGAGTTCAAACATTGGTTGTCAGGCTTTTAATCAAAAATACAAACCAAGGTTTTCAATGTAGTTAGGGTTTAGAAATGAATGGGCACAAAATTTTATGCATAAAAAATCCTTTCCCCAATAACGCTTTTTTAATAAGGGAAATTCTTCAAAAAGCTTTCTTGCTGTACGTCCTTTTATCCTTCGCATTATTTCGCTTGGTGCCATATCAGGTGGTGCTGAAACCACTATATGAACATGATCCTTACTAACAACTCCAGGCAAAATTTTGATTTCGAATGCTTCACAAGTTTGCCTTACCAAATCTCTTACTCGCAAACTAACATCACCATTTAACACTTGGTATCTATATTTCGTTACCCAAACAAAAT
>CAYMPX010000085.1:0-10403 GCA_964392135.1 uncultured Methylomarinum sp. | reverse complement strand
GTGTCTCGATTAATGGTGGGGGCGATGGGGACTTTAGGTGTGTTATTGGAGGTATCGCTAAAAGTATTACCTAAACCTGAGAAGGAACAAACCAAAGTTTTTGAATTAAATTTTGCTGATTCATTGCTTTATATGAGTGAATTGTCAAAAACATCTTTACCTTTATCTGGATTAAGTTGTGATGGGCGAGTAATGTATGTACGTCTATCGGGGACAGATAAAGCGGTTATTGCAGCCAGTAAAAAGCTGGGTGGTGAACTGTTAACGCGTAATAAAAATTTTTGGCTGGATTGTAATGAACAGCGACATGATTTTTTTAATACATCAGATGATTTATGGCGGTTATCTGTGCCTCCTGCTATGACTCAATTAGCTTTGTCGGGGCAATGGTTTTATGAATGGGGTGGTGCGCAACGCTGGTTAAAAACCACTGAACCAAGGCAACGCATATTTTCTATTGCCGAGCAGGCGGAGGGACATGCGGGGTTATTCCGAGCGAAAGACAGGACTGCTGATCAATTTCAGCCCATGTCGAAGGTGTTGAAAAAATTAAATGGAAATATAAAAACAGTCTTTGACCCTAAAGGTATTTTTAATCCTTATCGCATGTATAGGGCATGGTAAATGCAGACTAAACTGGCTGATAATATAAAGACTAAACCCGAACAGGCTGAGATAGAACATATATTGCGTGCCTGTGTGCATTGCGGTTTTTGTAATGCAACATGCCCTACCTATCAACTAACAGGTGATGAATTAGATAGCCCAAGAGGGCGTATTTACCTTCTTAAACAAGTTTTTGAGGGTGAGAAAGTCAGTCAGATTACCCAGCGGCATCTTGATCGTTGTTTGAGTTGTCGTTCTTGTGAAACGACTTGTCCTTCGGACGTTGAATATGGACGGTTGCTGGATTTAGGTCGGATTGTGGTTGATGAAAATGTGGCTAGATCATTTTCTGATCAGCTAATGCGACAGATGATACTTTTGGTTTTTCCTTACAGGCAAAGATTTAAACGCGTGATTCAATTCGCACGTTGGAGCAGGGCTTTATTACCTAAAACAGTGAGGGAAAAGATTCCCGTTAAGCAACGGAGTGAGAACTGGACAAACAGTCATCATTCGCGAAAAATAGTCATATTACCAGGGTGTGTACAACCCACTTTAGCGCCTGAGATTGATCTTGCGGCAGCAAAGGTATTGGATAAATTAGGTATCTCTTTGATTTCGCTAGAATCAAGTGCTTGTTGTGGGGCATTAAATTACCATTTGTCAGCCCATGAAAAAGCGAAAGCGTTAGCGCGAAACAATATTGATGCCTGCTGGTCTTATATTGAACAAGGGGTAGAGGCTATTACCATGACAGCCAGTGGCTGTGGTTTGGCATTAAAGGAATATGCAACGATACTGCAATATGACCGAGACTATGCAATAAAAGCAAAACGATTTTCTGCATTGGTGAAAGACCTTGGCGAAATAATACGGGATGAAGATTTATCAATATTTCAAGGTCATAACATAAAAGTGGCTTATCAATCACCTTGTACTTTACAGCATGGGCAAAAGTTACCCGGTGTGGTTGAATCTATATTGCAGGATATAGGGTGTGAGTTAGTTGATGTTGATCAGTCACATATCTGTTGTGGTTCTGCGGGAGTGTATTCTCTTTTGCAAACGGCGTTATCGGAGCAATTAAGGGATCAAAAACTGGAGGCTTTACAAACCAATCATGCGGATTGTATTGCAACGGCAAATATTGGTTGTTTAACGCATTTACAGGCAAAGACATCAATAAAAGTGATGCACTGGATTATGTTGCTGGATGAAAAGTAGAGAACGGGAGAAGCGGTTTCTTCCCCCGTTATGTGTTACTTAGATGTCTGTTCTTTTGTAAACAACTCTACGGTTTTCAGAACGCCCGCTTTCTGTCTTATTAGAGGCAACAGGGTGTGACTCACCAAAACCTTTGGTTGTTAAGCGAGATGCATTAATGCCATTATTAACAAGGTACCGTTTAACAGCTTCTGCTCTGCGTTCAGATAAATTCTGGT
This sequence comes from uncultured Methylomarinum sp., assembly GCA_964392135.1. GTDB lineage: Bacteria > Pseudomonadota > Gammaproteobacteria > Methylococcales > Methylomonadaceae > QPIN01. The sequence goes on along the minus strand of CAYMPX010000085.1, from coordinate 8,355 downwards.
TGTACGTTACTGTGCCACGACTATCTGTATGACCTTGGATTTCAACGGTTAAGCCAGGGTTTAGTTTTAATACTTTAATCGCGTTATTAAATAAATGCTCATAACCTGATTTAATACTTGCCTGGTCAAAGTCAAAAAGAACACCATGGAAAGCCCAGCAACCGTCTTTATCTACAATTGCGCCGCGTGGTGTATCAGGGCATTTGTCTTTACTGTCAGGTACACCGTCACGGTCTCTATCGCCATCTTTTACTATAGGCGTTGCCCGGGTAAAAAAGACCTTGCTTACAAAGTCAGCCATGCCATTGCCAGAGGAAATTACATGTGCCGTTGTTGAAAACCCACAGCCTGAAATATCAGATAACTGTTGTAGAACGGCTTGTCCGCTTTGTTCTTTCTCATTACCTACCCATACGGTATAAACACATAGTTTGTCACCATATTGTTCTTTAAGCGCCTGTACCTGTGTGACAGGTGACATAGTGTAGTTATGTCCATCGCTTAAAAGAATTACTGCAATATTGCCTGATGCAGAGGCAAGGTCTGTACTCGCCGCTTCAAAGGCACTGGCTACCGGTGTGCCGCCGCTTGAACAGTCGAGTGATTTGATTGCACTGTCAAATGAACTTGAAGAATAGCTTTGAACCGCTTGGTTTAACTGGGTGTATCCCCATGAGAGGCAGGAACCAAAACCAAAACTACGAAGACCTGAAGATAACGCGATATCAGGAATGGTTTTATTCATTCTATCTAACAAAGTCTTTTCAACTGAAAGTTTACTGTCTCCGGAAAAACCTGTACCCAGATATGTATCACTCATAGAGGAGGAAGAATCATTAATGACAAAAAAAGTATTCTTTTGTTGTTGTAAATGACCGGAAAGCACGGCAGGATTCAGGTCTTTCGCTTGAAAATCCTGAAACGAAGTAATTGACTGGGTAGCACAACCTGCTGATAAGGCGATGCTTGCAACAGTTGATACTTTTAGTAATGTTTTTTTCATATTGAGTCTCTGAAGTATTTTTATGGGCTGTAAAAAATTATTTGTCGGTGCATATTAAATGTTAGCACTTGTTGGGTAGCCAAGTCACTTAAATCAGCGGGAGTGATGGTGAGTTGATTCTCCAGGTTAACTTAGTTTAACTTGCTGTCCTGTTTTAATTGATTCTAAAGCGGCAGTAATGACGCGACAATTGATTCTTGCATCTTCAAGAGAGAGCGCAGGTTTCTTGCCATTTAGAACGCAATCACTAAAATGTTCAACTTCCAAGCGAAAATGATTGGCAAGAGGGAGGGTTTCTTGCTGCTGTTCTCCGGCTTCGGTCCACCAGGAAATAACCGGGGTTTCGGCTTGTTTTGCCCAGACATTGTGGCATTTCAATCCCCCTTTACTACCGATGATTTCATATTCTGCCCGACGGGCATGTTCAAAGCCAAAATCAAAGTGGGCATATTTACCGTCAGCAAAATCAATGATGCCGTTACAGCTAATATCTGCACCGGATGCAATGTGTTTTGCCATCGCTGAAACAGCAACCGGATTATCATGATAAAAAGGCAGTCTGGCAGCATGTATGGCATAGCAACCAATATCCCACATAGCGCCACTACCATTTTCTATACTGTCATCTATACGGTATTGACGCGCAGCTTGCATCATATAAGAGAAACAAGATCGCACAGAGCGTACTTCGCCGATGCGTCCCGAATCAATAATTTCTTTAACCCGTGCATGTTGTGGATGAAAGCGATACATAAAGCCTTCCATCACGGTGACATTATGTTTTCTTGCGGCGGCTTCGATGGCTACAATATCAGAGACAGTGAGAGCCATGGGCTTTTCACATAACACATGTTTGCCATGTTCTATGGCACGTAATACCCATTCAGCATGTTCATTATTAGCAAGTGGGATATAAACCGCTTGAATAGTGTCATCTTTAAGCAGTGCTTCTGGCGAGGCGAAAATTCCGACATCTTTTTGCTGTGGCGCGTATTGAGCGAGAGTTTCTGCTGCTGCGCCCGGTCGTCTACTGGCAATGGCGACTAATTCGCTATTGTTGGCAGCAACAATGGCAGGCATTAATTGTTGATTGATTCTGGCTGCACCTAAAATGCCCCAGCGAAGTTTTGTTGTGGTGGTATTGCTCATGATTAATCCTTAGGAACGAGGGTTCAATAATATCCGAAGCCTAACTTGTCTTTTGATTCCACAGCAGCACTAGAAAAACAGTTGCGTAGCCTGCTATGCGCCTATTTTTCTAGCACTGCTGTGAAACCAAAATCCTGCGTCAAACTTTCGGATATTATTACCCCCTCATTCCTTAATTGTCGAGATAACGCTATGTATTGCCTGTGTTAATAAAGACAGGTCTGCTGAATTTATAATATAAGGTGGCATCAGGTAGATTAAATGATTGAATGGACGAATCCAAACGCCTGCTTCAACAAACCGGGGTTGTAGTGTATTAATTTTAATCGGCTGGTGCATTTCTACTACACCGATAGCACCTAATACCCTGACATCTTTTACTGAACTGTAGTTTCTGCAAGGTTCCAGATCCGTTTTGAGTTGTGTTTCTATTTGTTTAATGCGTGTTTTCCAGGGTGAGTTTAAAAGCACAGTCATGCTGGCTAGTGCTACACTACAGGCTAAGGGATTTGCCATAAAGGTGGGGCCGTGCATAAATAATCCAGGCTCACCGTTACTTATGCTTTCTGCGATGTCTAAACTGGCTAAAGTAGCTGCCAGTGTCATATAACCACCGGTTAAGGCTTTGCCAAGGCACATAATGTCGGGTTCTATTCCGGCATACTCACAGGCAAAAAGTTTGCCGGTTCGACCAAAGCCAGTGGCGATTTCATCCAGTATTAGCAGTACATTGTATTGATCGCAGAGCTGTCGTACCTGTTTTAAATAATCTGCTGAATAAAATCGCATGCCACCCGCACCTTGAACAATGGGTTCTAAAATCACGGCAGCAATGCTTTGCTGATTATTTTTTAGCAGGGCTTGTAAGGTGCTAATATCTTTATCTTCACACGGTTGGTTAAACCTGCATTGAGGTGCATCAGCAATAAACTGTGGGGTGAGAACCTCTGAAAATAAGCGGTGCATCCCATTTTCCGGGTCGCTAACAGACATTGCGCCAAATGTATCACCATGATAAGCATAACGAATACTGAGCATTTTTTGTTTTTTTGGTTGTTTTTTAGCGTACCAATATTGAATGGCCATTTTCATCGCGACCTCAACAGCAACGGAGCCTGAATCAACGAAAAATACCGTTTTAAGTGACTCAGGGGTCATATCAACTAATTGAGTGGCCAGGTCAACAGCAGGCTGGTGAGTTAAACCGCCAAACATGATGTGCGACATATCTTGCAATTGCTGATTTATGGCTTGATTCAGGCTGGGGTGATTATAGCCATGGATAGCACTCCACCATGATGACATGCCATCAACCAGTTCACTGCCATTTGTTAAGGTAATTCGCACGCCTTTTGCTGATTTTACTGGGTAGATAGGTTGATCGGCACCTATTGCGCTATAGGGATGCCATACGTTTGTGTGATCACGTTCCAGGAGTTTTGCTAGGTTTGTCATAAGTCTGGTTCAGCTTTAGTACATGGATGCTTGTATTTTCGGTATAATTACACAAATCAAACAACCCTTGGTTATAAAATATAGGGCAGTAGCAATAATAGTGGGTGAAAACGGGAGTTTTTAATGAACAAAATGTTAATTACGGATGGCTCGGATCAAGTTGATATTGATCCAGTTGAAACACAGGAATGGATTGATGCTTTGCATTCAGTTCTGGAAAGAGAAGGTGAGGGACGTGCTCATTTCCTGGTTGAACAATTACTGGCGACTGCTAGAAAATCCGGATCAGACATTCCTTTTAGTGCCAATACTGAATATTTAAATACCATTTCTGTTGAGCAACAGCCGCAGTTCCCCGGTGACACCACAATAGAACAGAAGGTGCGTTCTTATGTGCGCTGGAACGCCATGATGATGGTGTTAAGAGCAAATAGAAAAACCAATGTGGGCGGACATATTGCCAGTTTTGCTTCTGCTGCAACGCTTTATGATGTGGGGCAAAATCATTTTTGGCATGGACGAACAGAACAACAACAGGGTGATTTAATATTTACTCAAGGGCATTCAGCACCGGGTATGTATTCTCAAGCGTTTCTACAAGGTCGTTTAAGCGCAGAACAATTAGACAATTTCCGCCAGGAAGTGCATGGGAATGGCTTGCCATCTTATCCGCACCCCTGGTTAATGCCTGATTTCTGGCAGTTCCCGACAGTATCAATGGGCTTAGGTCCTATTATGGCGATTTATCAGGCGCGTTTTATGCGTTATATTCAAGGGCGTGGTTTTGCTGACACCTCTGAACGTAAAGTGTGGGCATTTTTAGGGGATGGTGAAACCGATGAACCAGAGTCTTTAGGTGCTATTGGTATGGCTGGTAGAGAAAAACTGGATAACCTGGTTTTTGTTGTCAATTGTAACTTACAACGTCTGGACGGGCCTGTTCGGGGTAACGGAAAAATTATCCAGGAGTTAGAAGGTGAGTTTCGTGGTGCTGGCTGGAATGTTATTAAAGTGGTCTGGGGACATTTATGGGATGGCTTGTTAGCCCGTGACAAAGAAGGTTTGTTGGCTAAACGCATGATGGACTGTGTGGATGGTGATTACCAGACCTTTAAATCGAAAGACGGTGCTTATGTTCGTGAGCATTTCTTTAACACGCCCGAATTAAAAGCAATGGTTAAAGACTACTCTGACCATGATCTCTGGGGCTTGGATCGTGGGGGACATGACCCGGCTAAAGTCTTTGCAGCCTACCATAAAGCCGTTAATCATAAAGGCCAGCCTACGGTTATTTTAGCCAAAACCATTAAAGGTTATGGTATGGGCTTATCGGGTGAGGCGCAAAATACTTCGCATCAACAGAAAAAAATGAGTATGGAGTCGCTACTCCGATTTAAAGAAAAATATTCATTACCTATTACTGATTCTGAATTGGAAGAGTTACCGTATCTTAAATTTGATGAAGGTTCGGCAGAATTAAATTATATGCTGGAACGTCGTCAACAATTAGGCGGCTTTATTCCATCACGACGCACCCAGACTATGCCTTTAGATGTGCCGGCATTAGCGGACTTTAAAGCATTATTGGCGGGGACAGGTGCAGGGCATGAAAGTTCGACCACTATGGCTTTTGTCAGAATGTTGGGTATTTTTATTAAAGATAAAAATATAGGTAAACGGATTGTTCCTATTGTACCTGATGAGTCGCGTACTTTTGGCATGGAGGGTATGTTCCGTCAATTGGGGATCTGGTCGCAAGTGGGGCAGTTATATACCCCGCAAGATGCTGAACAATTGATGTACTATAAAGAAGACAAACATGGGCAAGTGTTACAGGAAGGCATTAATGAAGCCGGTGGCATGTGTGACTGGATTGCCGCAGGCACATCTTATTCTACCCATGGCGTACCGATGATTCCGTTTTATATTTTCTACTCCATGTTTGGTTTTCAACGGGTTGCTGATTTAATTTGGGCGGCGGGGGATCAATGTACTCGTGGTTTCTTATTAGGTGCAACGGCGGGTAGAACTACATTAAATGGCGAAGGTTTACAGCATGAAGATGGTCATAGCCAGGTCTTTGCCGCTTCAGTGCCTAACTGTGTTTCTTATGACCCAACTTACGCTTATGAAGTTGCTGTTATTATTCAAGACGGTATGAAGCGGATGTATGTTGAACAGGAAAATATTTTTTATTACATCACTTTGATGAATGAAAATTATGAACAGCCCGCATTACCGAATGGTGCAGAAGAAGCTATTCTTAAAGGCATGTATTTGTTCCAGAAAGGGGTAGAAAATGAGGGGGCTCGCGTTCAATTGATAGGATCAGGGACTATTTTCCGTGAATCAGTTGCCGCTGCTGAATTATTGCGCGATGACTGGGGCGTGGAGACTGATTTATGGAGTTGTCCAAGTTTTAACGAATTGGCGAGAGATGGTCAATCTTGTGAGCGATGGAATCGTTTACATCCAACTGAAACGCCAAAACAATCACATGTTTCGCGTTGCCTGGAGGGTACTAAAGGACCTGTTATTGCCAGCACTGATTATATTCGTGCCTTCGCAGAACAAATTAGAGGCTATATTTCAGCGCCGTATACTGTACTGGGTGCTGATGGTTATGGTCGATCTGATACCCGTGAAAATTTACGAAGCTTCTTTGAGGTAAATCGTTACCATATCGTTATTGCTGCACTGAAAAGTCTGGCAGATAACGCTGAGTTTGATTTAGCTAAAGTGGATGTGGCGATTGCCAAATATGACATTAATCCTGATGTAACCGCACCTTGGTTGGTTTAAATAATGAGTGATTTGATTGAAATAAAAATACCTGATTTGGGTGGCGCTGACGAAGTTGAAATTGTCGAGATTTTAGTGCAACCCGGTGATGCAGTAGAGCAGGAACAAACACTGGCAGTGATGGAAAGTGATAAGGCTACCATGGATTTACCGGCTAATATGGCAGGTACCATCCAGGATGTGATTATCAAGGTGGGTGATAAAGTCTCTCAAGGTTCTTTAGTGGCAATGTTAAGACCGGGAGCGAGTGCCGCAGTTGAAGAAAAAGCAGCGGAACCTGTTAAACAAGAAAAACCGGCTGATGTAAAGGTTGAAGCGGTTAAGCCTGTACCCGCAGTCGCCTCAGAAAAGCCCACAACAGTGGCTGCAGTTGATACGCCGGTTGTTAGTCATACTAAATCGCATGCCACACCCAGTATCAGAGCATTTGCTAGAGAACTCGGTGTTGATTTGGCGCGTATTTCACAAGGCAGTGGGCGTAAAGGTCGTATCTTGAAGGAAGATGTACACGCTTTTGTTAAAAAAATAATGGCAGGGGGTGCTGTACAAGGGGCTGGCGCAGGTATTCCTGCGATACCCGAAGTCGATTTTTCTCAGTTTGGTGAGATTGATGTTCAGCCATTAGGAAAAATCAAACGATTAACTGGCGAGCACATGGTGCGTATTTGTTTAAATCTGCCTATGGTCACTCAGCATGATGAAGCGGATGTCACTGAAATGGAAGATTTTAGAAAAGCGCATAATGCAGGTAAACCGGATATTAAATTGACAGGTCTGGTTTTTATCATTAAAGCCTTAACAGTGGCACTTAAACAATACCCCCAGTTTAATAGTTCGCTTTCTGCGGATGGACAGTCTTTAGTTTATAAAAAATATTTTAATATTGGTATCGCCGTTGAGACACCAAATGGTTTAGTCGTTCCGGTGATTCGAGATGCGGATAAGATGTCATTAAACCAGTTATCATCGGCGCTAGTCGATTTAAGTGGTAAAGCCAGAGAAGGTAAATTAACACCCGCTGCAATGCAAGGTGGCAGCATGTCAATTTCTAGCTTAGGTGGAATTGGTGGTACTGCATTTACCCCGATTGTTAATGCGCCAGAAGTCGCTATTTTGGGGGTGAGTCGCTCAAAAATGCAACCGGTCTGGAATGGCGGTGAATTTGTACCGCGTTTAATATTACCGTTAGATTTGACTTACGATCATCGTGTTATTGATGGTGCAGAAGCTGCTCGATTTTTAGTCGCTATTACCCGGTATTTGGGTGATATTCGTCGTTTATTATTATAAACAGGGAATAATTATGTCTGATATGCATACAGAAATTGTCATTTTAGGGGGCGGCCCCGGGGGCTATACAGCGGCTTTTCGTGCGGCTGATCTAGGTAAACAAGTGACTTTAGTTGAACGATACCCGGTGATTGGTGGCGTATGTCTTAATGTAGGGTGTATTCCATCAAAAGCCTTATTACATATAGCACATATAATTCATGAAGCGGACGAAGTTGAAGCGCACGGGATTAGTTTTGCTAAGCCAAAAATAGATCTGGATAAAATTAGAGGCTGGAAAGAAAGTATTTCCAAGACCTTAAATATGGGTTTAGCGGCATTGGCTAAACAACGTAATATTAAAATAGTACAAGGTTCAGGTTCTTTTCAATCAGCCAATTCTTTATTGGTAGAAAATGATGAGGGCAAACAAACCATTACCTTTGATAATGCCATTATTGCAGCGGGTTCACAAGCAACTAAAATTCCTGTTTTTCCAAATGATGATCCGCGTTTATGGGATTCTACGGATGCGCTTGAGCTGAAAGAAATCCCCAGGAAACTGTTGATTGTGGGTGGAGGTATTATTGGTCTGGAAATGGCAACGGTTTATCATGCCTTAGCAAAAACAATCCCGAAAAAATATCGAACGGAATGGGCTCTTACAACTCGGTGCT
>CAYMPX010000084.1:0-10436 GCA_964392135.1 uncultured Methylomarinum sp. | reverse complement strand
AACCTTTTTCTGTCAATCGTAATGCTCTTTGTATAGGAAAAGGAAAACGCGTCACTGAAAATGAAAAAGACAGCTTAGACTCCACCAGCTTACGATAACCTTCTGTTAGGTATCTCACCTGTAGAAAAGGGGCAGTTGCATAAATACAACAGACTAAGGATACTGAGCCTTCATGTTTTTCAACCCATTGAACCGCATGTTTTACCACCGCATTAGTGCCAATAAAATCATTTGCTAATGCCTTAGGTCTCAAAAAGGGCGTTTCAGCACCATATTCTCTCGCTATTTTCGCAATAGTCTTATCATCGGTTGATACGATCACTCGATCAAATAAACCAGACTTAAAAGCTTGCTCAATTGAATAAGCAATTATAGGCTTACCACAAAAATCGCGGACATTTTTACCTGGAATTCGCTTACTGCCCCCTCTAGCGGGAATAATGGCTAATTTCATATTCTAAATTTACTCAGCAAAAACATTTCATCCCGATTACTATTCTCCAGATAGGGGTATTGCTGTCTTTTAAGTACCTGGAGATCACTAAATTTCCGGGTATATAAATCAGCATACGGGCCTTTCCACATTAAGTTTTTCTCAGTGCGATAAGGTACTTGCATCAAGGTGTCTGCCGAGTATTCCAAGCCCCAAATATACTGTCCACTGCATCGATGAATTTCATCCATCACAATAGGCAAATCATCAGGGTGTATGTGAATTAAAACACCCGAGGTAAAAACCATATCAAATTCTGCATCGGCAAAAGGTAATTGCAGCGCAGATGCTTTAGTAAAATTAACTTTAGGAAGACTTAACTGCGCTTGTTTTAAAGCCTTTTCTTGAATTTCGATCCCTGACAAATTGCTAAAACCCATTTTTTGCAACAAACATAGCTGATTACCGATATTACAACCCACTTCTAAAATCCGTATATCTCTGGGTAAATCCTGTAAAAATCGCCGGTTAATCTGGGTTCGGCTAATACCGTACATGCTGTTATAAAGCGCATCAAGCTGCTCTAAGGAGGCTTTATTACGCTCGGTATACTGTTGCCCAAACTCGCCTGTCCAGTGCTGCAATTGTTCTGTTAGCTGCATATTTTTTAAGATTCTGGTTTAAGTACTAAGGTCATCTCTATATAAAACAGAGACATTATTCATGTTCGGTTTAGTTCATTCTACCTGATAGCCCATAAGCTCTCATAGTGCATTTCGATCAATGAGCAACTGAGCTTTTTTACATAAAAGCCAAATTTTACAAAAAATTAAACAGTGATAAGTTTTGTACTTTAGCAAATGATTGCTGTGCTGCCTGCAACACCAAAGACTCCATCTCAAATCGACTGATCGCCTCGGTGTAATCCAAGTCCTGAATCGTTGAAAGTGCTGTTTGCATATTCAGCTTCAGGCTATCATGCAAAGCGTATTGATCATCCATTGCACGCAGCCTCGAACCGACACGAGTTCTGGCTTCCAATATACTATCCAATGAAGTACCCAGGTCAGTAATTACATTTGCCATCGCCCCATCGAATAATTGTGCTTGCTCCAGCCCCTTACCTGATTGTAAATTATCAAACCCTGCATCCTGCAGAAAATTCCCGGTCTGCGCCTTAATCTGAATAAAAGAATCCGCTGTTTCTGTCAAAGATTTAAAGGAAAGTACATTGCCATTCGCTGCTGCTTCCATTTTGGTGCTAACACCGGCGGCACTTAACTGGTTATTAATATCCGTTACTATGCTATTTAAATCAGGATAAGACTGATTTAATGCAATATTCACAGCAACCCCGCCATCAACGGCCAGCTCAAAACCAGAATTCTGAGGTGGCAGATAATTTCCCCCTGCCGCCAGCGACTGTCCACCATTAATAGAGCCAAAACCATCCAGGTCTGAACCAACACTTACCTGACCTGTGGTTAAACCAATATCTGTTAAAAAAGTACCATTTACTGTATCAATTTGAATGCTCGATTGCTCACCCTGCGTTAAAGAAACAAACTCAACCATATTACCGTTCTTTCGCGCTTGCATATCACCCGCAAAGCCCTGCGTTTGTATCTGTGTATTAACAGCGGTAACCAAGGTATCTATATCTTTGTAATCCTGATCCAAGGTAATATTAGCCGTATTGGTATTATCAGCCGTCAGATTAAAGCTTGAATTATTGACCGAATAATCTGCACCATAACGCGCAAAACGGGTTCCCGTTAAATTAGCCTCCGGCGTTTTATACGCCCCGGCTAAAGCATCAGATAACTGCTGTAATGTTTTGAACACACTCTGCTTGCCACTTTCAGTTGCATTTGCTTCAAAGCTATCTGAGTTAATATTAAAAAAAACAGTGGATGCCATTTCTCCATCCGCAACCTGTCTATCAGGCGAAATAGCTATGACCCGCTGAGTAACACCTCCGGTATAATCATAATCATTTGAAACGGGGTTTAATTTTACCGCTGGAACCCGAGATAAATCGCCCGAAAAAATATATTCATTATTCGCATTCCTGGTATTTGCAATGCCAACTAAATTTTTCTGTAACTGATCAACCTCTGCCTTGATTGCCAACCTATCATTCTCATTGAGCGTGGCATTTGCCGCCTGAACGGCCAATTCTTTGGCGCGAAACATTACATCTTCTGCACTTATCAGTGCGGTTTCTTCAAGACTATTTCTTGCTCTTGCAGTGTCAATATTACGTTGATACTGATCCGTTTTTTTAATTTCTGTCTCAAAGGCTAGCGTTTTAGAGGCTACTATTGGATCATCTGCTGACGTTATGTTCTTTTTCCCAGAGGATAATTGCATCTGTGTTTTTGACACAGTTGCCTGCTGATTGAGCATCGCCTTAACACCTAACTGCTGCGCCCAAGAAGTAGATATTCTCATGTCTATCTCCTGTTATTTTTTCTTTTCTTGACCGCTGTCTAAGGAGATTATCTACGAAAAAACTGATCTTATTTCGAGAATTCTTATCAACGCCAGAACTTCACAAATATACAGCACAATTCATTCCAAAAATAATTAGTAATTTATATTCATAAAGTTATAAATTACTATGACTAAATTTGACTAAATTGTAATAAAGATAATTGATCTGATAGTCGCGCAGGTTAGGTTGCTGTCTCTTTGGCAACCTAACATTGATATACAATGGAAGTGTTGGGTTAACGATAAAGCCGTTAGCCCAACCTACTCGTATCCTTATCCCCCAACAGGATTTTAATATGCCTTGTTGAATACATCGATGAATACTGCTGTATTGGTTACATATTTTTTACAAAAAAAGGGCGTTTAATAATATCAATCATCGTCTAAAACCTGAGTGACTGTTTTAACAATATAATCCTGATTTTCAATCGTCATACCTGCATATAATGGCAAGGTAATCGCACGCTGATAATAGCTCTCTGCCAACGGAAAATCGCCTTTTTTAAACCCCATGTTCTGATAATAAGGCTGTGTATGTACCGGGATATAATGCACATTCACCCCTATGCCATTCGCTCTTAAATCATTAAAGACTTGTTGCTGATTTTTTTTTATTTCTTCAAAAATGAGTTGAACAGGATACAAATGCAAGGCGGAATAACTTTGTTCAGACTGAACAGGCGTGATGAGGGGTAAAACCTTTAATAAGCGCTCATATCGCTGCTGTAATACATGCCGCTTTGCCACAAAACTATCCAGTCTTTTTAACTGACTCATCCCTAAAGCCGCTTGTAAATCAGTCATTCGGTAATTAAACCCCAAATCAACTTGCTGATAATACCAGTCACCATCGGCTTGCTCTGTCATTTGCCTTGAATCTCGTGTTATTCCATGACTACGCAATAACGCCATTTTATCAGCCAATACCTTGCTATTTGTAACGGCCATCCCACCTTCTGCCGTAGTCATAATTTTTACCGGGTGAAAACTAAAAACCGTGACCTCTGAATAACGACAGCAACCGATAAACTCATTTTGATATTTCCCACCCATCGCATGACAAGCATCTTCTATAATAGAAAATCCATATTTCTTAGCTAAAATGGCAATAGCCTGCATATCACAAGACTGTCCCGCAAAATGCACAGGAATAACAACTTTAGGTAATACACCCTTTTTTTTTGCTATTTTCAGCTTGGTCTCTAAAGCCGCTACACTCATATTAAAGGTATCAGGTTCGATATCAACGAAATCAACTTTAGCGCCACAATATAGCCCACAATTAGCCGATGCGACAAAGGTAATCGGTGAAGTCCATAAATAATCACCCTCACCTAGTTTAAGTGCTAGACATGCAAGATGTAACGCTGATGTACCGCTATTAACTGCCACCGCATATTGCCCGTTAACATAGTCAACAACCGCTTGTTCAAATAGAGGTATAGTCGGCCCTTGGGTTAAATAATCTGAACGTAATACAGCAACGACTGCCCGGATATCTTCTTCTGAAATGTTTTGTCGACCGTAGGGAATCATAGTCATGAGTTACTGTGTGTTTTATCTTAAATACCAAAATAAACGATATGCCCTGGCTTTATTTCATACCGTATTTTTGCAGTTCTTGAACATTTAAAAAATGAGGGTTTGTACCGGATTCATATTCAAAACCATACGGAACCAGTGTGCCGTTCTCAGCTAGATTATTTCCATCAAACTGATTACTTTTCGCAGTAAAGGTAATACTTGGCGCAATAACAAAATGATCATCAAATTCAAAGGTTAAATGAGAATCATCCTTAGGACACATAATTTCATGCAGCTTTTCCCCGGGACGTATCCCGATTATTTTAACAGGAACCCCAGGTGCCATGGCTTGTACTAAATCCATAATACGCATGGAAGGTATTTTGGGAATATAAATTTCTCCCCCTCGCATACGTTGAAATCCTTTTATCACGAAATCAATACCTTCAGATAAAGTAATCCAGAACCGCGTCATTTGCTCATCAGTAACGGGTAATTCTGTCGCACCTTGTTCAATAAGTTTTTTAAAAAAAGGCACAACTGAGCCACGAGAACCGACAACATTACCATAGCGTACCACTGAAAAAGTCGTCTCTTTCCCCCCTGTAATATTATTAGCGGCAACAAACAACTTATCTGAACATAATTTAGTTGCCCCATATAAATTAATGGGGTTAGCCGCTTTATCTGTAGATAAAGCGATGACTTTTTTAACGTTATTTGCAATCGCTGCCTGAATCACATTGTCCGCACCATGTACATTCGTTTTTATGCATTCCATTGGGTTATATTCAGCAGCCGGCACTTGCTTTAATGCCGCCGCATGTACAACAAAATCCACCCCCTGCATCGCCAGCGCCAGGCGATTAAAATCACGGACATCGCCAATAAAATAACGCATACAAGACTGATTAAACACTTGTTGCATTTCAAACTGCTTTAATTCATCACGTGAATAAATAATCACACGTTTGGGCTTATAGTTCTCTAAAATAGTTTTGATAAATAACTGCCCAAACGAACCGGTACCACCTGTAATCAATATATTTTTTCCGTTAAACACGCTATTCCTCTTAATTATTTTAATAAAAATCAACTTAAGCCTCTTGCAAAATTACGGCTATGCCATAGTTCAATCACTATATATTGTGTTTTATTGGCTTTTCAAACGACATAGCGTGGTATTTTGCAAAAGGCTCATGAGTATAGCCTTTATTGATTAATCATATGACTGGCTAATTGAGCGAATGATTTCAATAGGCTTGCTCTTAACGCTTGATCCATAGGAACCTCTGTGAGTGCTTTCTCCATACACATCATCCATTGGTCTCTTTCCGAAGATCCGATAGCAAAAGGAAAATGACGTCGTCTTAACATAGGGTGCCCAAACTCTTGAATAAATAAATCAGGTCCACCCAACCACCCCGATAAAAATTTAAACAGTTTATCCTTCGCTGTCAACAAGCTCTGAGCATGCATATTTCTGATCCCCTCAGCTTCAGTACGGGTATCCATATAAAAATAAAACCGATCAACCAGGTTTAAAATAGCGGCTTCTCCCCCCATTAACTCATAGGGTGTTTTTACTGAACTTTCTGTCATATTATGAATCTTTTGTAGAAAAAAACATCTTACTGAAAAATACTTACAAATACAGCTAAATTCTTGTAAGATTATTATCACCATTTAAATAAGGAACAACACAATGCGTTTAAACACTGTCGCTTCGCGCCCTGAAGCCAGCATTTTATCAACCAATAAAATACTACGAAATACCTATCTATTACTATCAATGACCCTGATTTTTAGTGCCGTAACAGCGGGTATGGCTATGGTTTTTAATATGCCTCATCCCGGCATGATTGTAACGATGGTGGGGTATTTTGGTTTACTTTTTTTAACCAGTAAATTCAGCAATAGTGCTTTAGGCATACTCTTTGTTTTTGCCTTAACCGGTTTTATGGGACTAACATTAGGACCAATATTAAACATGTATCTTAATGCTTACAGTAATGGTCATACATTAATTATGACTGCATTAGGTGGCACCGGTGTTATTTTCCTGGGTTTATCAGGTTACGCTTTAACAACCCGTAAAGATTTCAGCTTTTTAGGTGGCTTCTTAATGGTCGGTATACTGGTGGCATTTTTAGCGGGCATTGGCGCAATATTCTTTGCGATCCCTGCCTTATCACTTGCCGTATCAGCCATGTTTATCTTATTAATGTCTGGTATGATTTTGTTTCAAACCAGCGCAATTATTCATGGTGGTGAAACAAATTACATTATGGCAACCGTTTCTTTATACATCTCGCTTTACAACTTATTCTTAAGCCTATTACAATTATTAGGCATATTTGGTGGCGATGATTGATTTTTTATTAAAAAGCCCAAAAGCCATTGCTTTTGGGCTTTTTCTTTTATTATCGGCATGTCAGCAGAGCAAAACACCAGAACAAATAACTCTAGCCTTTTGGTCAGCAATGGCTAGCAATGATTTAAACGCAGCAAAAAACTATTGCAGTCTACAGTTACCCTGCATATTAACGACTCCTCAAGCGTCTATTAAAAATGCCTCATTTAATTATGGAAAAATAGTAATAGACGGATCTTATGCGACGGTTGACACCCAAATGGTTTCAACTTCAAATACCAGAATATCATTCACTACCTTTCTAGTTAAAGAAAACACGCAATGGAAAGTTGATTATCAACGATCGTCCGTAACACTGGAAAGCAACCCGCTATTCAAGGGACTATTTAATACACTAAGGACTCTGGGAGAGACACTAAACAAACAACTTGAGCAACAACTGCCCTTGCTTGAAAAAGAAATTGAGTCTTTTAGCGAACAACTAAAACAACAAATAGATGATTTTGAAGATACTCTTAAAAAATCTTTTCCTGAAAAACAGCCTGATCATCGTTCAGAATCTATATAAATGGGGTATAAGGATTGTTTTACAGTTGTATAACTTGAACCCACAAGCTCCAGACCCTCTAAACACGTCGCCCCCCATGTAATCGCATGAGTAATACTGCTTCTTCCCTGCTTAAACCACATTGTTGCACTAACTCTTCAACAGTTGCACCATCACGCACTCTTTGTATTGCACCATAATATGGCTGACTAGCCTGCTGCTCATACTGTTCAAAATCAGTTACTTTTTCTGCAACCTCTTTTAATTGTTCATTATTATGAGTAATTCGCCTATCAACCGAAACTGCCGCCGAACAGAGCCCCGCAATATCTTTATTATTCCTTGCTACGTCATTACTAAGAACACGATAGTCTCGTTTCAATTTTCCAAGCTCCTGAAGCAACCAAACAAGCACACCCACAATCACTATCGTTATGACAATAAAGGTAACTAATAAAATATTATCCATAAAACTAAAAGTACATGCTAGTCTCTATCAGGTTTTTTACTTAAACAATTTCATCAATATGCTGTGATGGAAGTTCAGTGGACGCTTCATCTTGTTTCTGTTTCTCTGGTTGGGGGTTATCTGACTGCTGTTTATTTTTTTTATCCCGAATTACTTTCTTAGCGGGTTTAACGGGATATGAGGGTGATACAGGCTGTATTTCAGTCATAATCATCTCCACTTAAAAAAACTCTCCAATATATCTATTCGGAGAGAGGTTTTTGCAGATATGCCCATCCTGCACTTTATTCTCAAAATCACGCAGTTTTTGCTTCTGCTTACATTAACTCAAAAGGCGCATAAATCATTCTATGCAAAGATCAAGAGCCTTTGAAGATATTAGAACAAATCCATTTCCTGTTTTTCTTCATCACTTAAAAATTTATTAAGATCAACGAGAATTAACAGCTCATTATCTCTGCTTGTGACACCTTGAATGTATTTTGAGGTTTCCTCATTTCCTACATTGGGTGCGGTCTCTATCTCAGAATCACGTAGTTCGACAACTTCTGCAACACTATCAACCAAAATACCAATAATATGCTCTTCTGTTTCAATAATAACAACCCGGGAAGCATCATCGGTTTCTTTAGACATCAATCCAAAACGGTTACGTGTATCAATCACAGTAACAACATTACCACGTAAATTAATGATTCCTAAAACATAAGAAGGTGCGCCTGGTACAGGGGCAATTTCCGTTATTCTTAGTACTTCCTGTACTTGCATCACATTAATACCATACTTTTCATCACCCAGACGAAAGGTAACCCATTGCATAATAGGATCATTCTGTTTATTTTCTTCGCTCATTCCTGCTCACCAAGCCCTTATAGTATGTGCTGTTAATTTAGTAGAATGCGATATTACGGTATCTAACTCGCCTTTCTATGCGGAACTAATTGCGTAACATCAATAATTGCTGTTAATTCTTCAATCACTGTGCCTATCAACCACGGTCTTTTTTCTCTCATTGTACGCCATCTCACTTTTTCTGGCTCAAGCCGCCCTATCGTTAATATCTCATCACATGCCAACCCCCATTTACCATCTTGAGTAATCAAAATACTTTTGAAGGGTTGTTTTTCCAGATCTCGCTGTTGACCCATGGTTTTTCCAAAAATCAGCTGCCCCGTATCTAACACACCAATCCGTTGTTCATTCGTATCTAACAACCCCATAAACCATGAAGGTTGCCCAGGAATATTTGTTGGTTTCTTATCCACCTTGATGGTTCTTAATAACTCAGTTAAAGGTGTGGCTAAAATTAATTTATCTACTTTAAAAAATAATGCCTGAAATTCATATTGCGCCCACTCAGGCATAATCACCAACGGTTTAACCACTGTTTCGACAGCCACCTTAACATCTTTCTTTGGATCAATATGACGTTCCAGCGACTTAACCGTTTGCTTCTGTTTAACAGTCGTCTTGACTACAGGTTTGCGATGAACAACCGTTTGTGTTTTTTCTTCCTGATCAAGTACCCGCTCACCAGGAATTTCCTCGAGTAACATCCTCAAGTAAGTATCTAAAGCGATTTCTTGATGAACAACTTGTTGATCCAATTTGTCTAGATGCATTAACCGACTGCCCTTTTTTTGCCTACCTAGGCTTTATTTTGCAATAATAGTTCCAACAATTCGGTATAAGCCACAACAGCTTTTGCATTTGGCTCAAATATGGATGCAGGAACTCCTAAAAGACTTGCGTCTCTTATTTTTGTGTCAATTGGAATAATCGACCCCCAAATATGCTGAGGATAATTCTTCCTTAACAAAATCAAACCTTCTCTGGTTGCTTTCGTCCGTTTATCAAACATCGTTGGCACAATCGTGTAATCAGGCATTTTTTTTCTCGACTTAAACACCATGTGCATGGTGTGTACCATGCGTTCCAATCCCTTTAACGCTAAATGTTCAGACAATGATGGAATAATAATATGATGACATGCTGCTAATGCATTAATCATTAATATACCTAACATGGGAGGACTATCAATAATCACATAATCATAGTCATCTGATATTTTCTTTAAGGCATTTGAAACCACTAAACCCATTCCTCCCAAGGAAGCAACTTGCCGATCCAAGGTGGCAATAGCTGTCGAAGCAGGTAATACAGATAACCCTTCAAACTTCGTGTTGGTTATATAAACTTCCGGGGTAATATCCCTTTTTTTAAGACCTGTATCATGAAACAAATTGTAAACACTAAACTCTATTTCATCAGGATTCATTTTAAAATAACTGGTTAATGAACCATGCGGATCAAGATCGACTAATAATGTTCTAAACCCCCAAGAAGACAATAAGCCACCCAGAGAAACAACTGTTGTAGTTTTTCCTACCCCTCCTTTCTGATTTGAGACCGTCCATACTTTCATATTTCTCTCTTACCTATAGTCACATGCTATCACTGATTTTCCCTGGAGCCATCTACAGAAAATTTTAAATTCAATATCTTAGCCCTTTCCTCATCACTCATTCCATAACGTGAAAATACTTGAGACATCAAGACTAATACAACACGCCGGTTTTTAATCCGTCCCTCT
>CAYMPX010000083.1:0-10494 GCA_964392135.1 uncultured Methylomarinum sp. | reverse complement strand
CCATCAGCCCAAACACATAGAATTTATGTCCAGGAATGCGCACGAAATAACTCCGACAATATGGAAGTGAGGCTTTAGTCTCGCCTGACTTATGCGGAACTAAAGTCCCAGACCTTTGTATAACTGCCACGTTTATTTTATGCACGTTGCTACAACACCTGTAATTTTGCATAAGACAGCATCAACCATTTTAACCCCACCCGCTGAAAGTTGATTTGTACCCGCTCTTGACTACCCTCTCCTTCCATTTGTAACACCACGCCTTTACCAAACTTGATATGGCTCACCCGTTGCCCTATTTTATAAGTCCCCACTTGAATTGATGCACTCTTTTTCTTAACAGCGGTGACAGGGCGACTGACATTGGCTCTAATACGAATTTCCTGCATAAACTCAGACGGAATTTCTCGTAAAAAACGAGAGGGTCGAGGATAGGTTTCCTTACCATATAAACGTCTCGATTCTGCATGTGTTATATAGAGCTGTTGCATCGCACGTGTAACTCCGACATAACATAAGCGACGCTCTTCTTCTAAACGACCTGCATCATCGGTTGATTGCTGCGAAGGAAACAAGCCTTCTTCCAAACCCACCATAAAAACCAGCTTAAACTCCAGACCTTTGGCAGAATGCAAGGTCATCAACTGCACGCAGTCTTCATAATCATCCGCCTGCATGTCGCCCGACTCCAACGCAGCATGTGCTAGAAACATATCCAGCTCAGCCAGGTTTTCCTCATTGTCTTCATCAAAATCAAATAAACGCGCGGCATTCACCAGCTCTTCCAGATTTTCTATTCTCGCCTCGCCCTTATCCCCTTTTTCCTTTTTATAAAGTTCAACTAAACCACTTTTTTCTACAATTAATTTGACTTTCTCATACAGCGCTTTATCTTCAGCCTCCTTACCTAGACCATTCATCAAAGAAAGAAAACCTTTTAAGGCATTACTGGCACGCGCAGGCAGCAGATTTTGTTTAATCAACTCAACCGCAGCCTGCCACAATGACAGATCGTTAGTGCTTGCCAGCAACCGAATATCATCAATGGTTCTGGCACCTATACCTCGGGTCGGCGTATTTATTACCCGTTCAAACGAAGCATCATCATGATGATTAGACATAATACGCAAATAAGCCAGGGCATTTTTAATTTCCATGCGCTCGAAGAAACGTAAACCACCGTATACCCGATAAGGTGTTCGGGTTAGCATCAACTTTTCTTCAAACTGCCGGGATTGTGCATTAGAACGATATAAAATAGCCACGTCCTGTCGCGCTCCCCCATCCGCCACCCATTGCTTAATTTTCTCTACCACAAAATAGGCTTCGTCCTGCTCATTAAAAGCAGAATACACAGAAATTAACTCACCATCACCGGAGTCCGTCCATAACTCTTTACCCATGCGCTGCTCATTCTCAGAAATCAAGGCATTAGCGGCTTTAAGAATATTGCCAGTCGAACGGTAATTTTGTTCTAATTTAATCACTTGATGATTCGGATTGTGCGATTGAAAATGCTGTATATTTTCTATCCTGGCACCACGCCAGCCATAAATTGACTGATCATCATCCCCTACCACAAACAGATTATCCTTACCTTCTGTTAGCAAACGTAACCAGGCATACTGAATGGTATTGGTATCTTGAAACTCATCCACATGAACGTGCTTAAAGCGGTCTTGATAAAATGCCAGCACATCCTCATTATCCCGTAATAATTCATGCGCTCTAAGCAATAACTCGGCAAAATCTACCAAGCCAGAGCGATGACAAATTTCTTCATAGCCCTGATAAAGCTGTATCATCGTGCGCTGATAGACATCAGTCGGTTCAACCATATATTTGGCTCGAATACCCTCATCTTTTTGGGCATTAATAAACCACATCACTTGTTTAGGCGGCCATTTTTTATCATCTATATTTAGACTTTTAACCAGGCGTTTAATCACCCTCAGCTGGTCATCTGAGTCCATGACCTGAAAGGTTTCAGGTAACTTCGCCTGCTTGGCATGTCGCCTTAACAAACGGTGCGCCAAACCATGGAAGGTACCAATCCACATCGAATTTGCAGAAATATCAAGTAAATCAGCAACCCGTCCACGCATTTCTTTCGCCGCTTTATTGGTAAAGGTAACGGCTAAAATATTATGTATAGACAAGCCTTGCACACGTATTTGCCAGGCAATTCGATGCACTAAAACCCGCGTCTTGCCACTCCCTGCACCTGCAAGAATAAGCATTGATTTATCTGGCGCCGACACTGCCAAGCGCTGCGCGTCATTTAAAGAATCAATTATTGAACTATTGTTATCCATTTTTTCCCTTGCACATTTCTGGAAGCTGTGTATATTTGATGTGATTAATTACCCCATAATGGGGGCATCATAAAAATAAATAGAGGTATTAAGCATGAGTTTTGATTACAAACGTTTAATTAACAGAGAAATTAACGTAGGCGAGAAAGAAAAGAAAATACGCCTGATTGCAGGCTCTATCCTTTTATTTGCATCTCTGTTCACCGCTAAAATCATCCTGCTACTAGCGGGTCTTATATTAGTAGCAACCGGTTATACTCGCGTTTGTCCCATCTATTCAGCCATGGAAAAAAACACCTGCGAAGACACTGATACAACAGAATAGTTTTTTAAAATACAGGGACGTATTTATCACCCATCAAAAAACCGTTTATTATGACGGTCTATACAAGCACAGTCTATAATCAGACTCTGATTTTTCTTAAAAACACCTTCCCAGCCAATTTTCTTTGTGACAAAAACATTCACACTCCCGGATAACCATGCTCAGCGTTTCAATCTGCATAATGAAGTTCATGCCCGTGCGCCTGTTAGTTTAACCCTACCCACCCGAAGTAGTGTTCTCGCCCTGACTTTAAGCAATGAGGAAAAAAAACAGGAACTGCCCCACTTGAGCAGCCTTTGTGAACGTTACGGCATTATTCCTCCTAAAGAAGATGCGACACATTTTAGTGCCACCCTGGATACATTTAAAATCCGCTGGGAGCAGCACGGTGAATTTAGCTCTTACTCCTTTTTTGTGCAAAACGCAGCCGAAGAACCTTTTTCAAAACTGGCATTAGAACAGGTTCCTGGTGACTGGCTGAAACAATTACCAGGAAGAATCATTGTCGCCGCCCACGCTTCAATTATTAACTCAAACCCCGCATCCTCAACCCCCGAGTCTATTGCTGACTATTTTTCAGGAAATCCCATTATTGGGGCAGAAGTCACTGGCGGAGCCGCTCAAGCTTATACGGATTTTAAAATACATGCCGATGGCTTTAGTCGATTTCTGATTTTGAATCATCATTTAAAATCAGCACAAGCAGGTCGTCTGTTACAACGCTTATTTGAAATTGAAATTTATCGAGTCATAGCCTTGCTCGCCTTCCCTATAGCCAAGCAACTCGCCCCCAAGCTTAATGAAGCAGACCTGCAACTCATCACTATCACCAACGCAATGGCACAACCCGATAGTAATGATGCTAAATTATTAGATGAATTAACCACGCTTGCCGCCGAAGTAGAGAACAATATCTCTACGCATCAGTATCGCTTAGGTGCCGCGAATGCTTATTACAATATAGTGAGTCAACGGACTGAAGATTTACGTGAAGTACGTATTCAAGGGATTCAAACCATTGGTGAGTTTATGAAGCGACGCTTAGAACCCGCCATTGACACCTGCATATCAACATCCCATCGTTTTAATCTGCTATCCAAACGTATCAGCAATGCCGGTCAGCTGCTACGCACCCGAGTAGATATCACTATTGAACGTCAAAACCAGGCGCTGCTAACATCAATGGATCTACGAGCAAAAATGCAGTTACGTTTACAGGAAACGGTTGAAGGCCTGTCTATCGTCGCAATCACCAGCTATGTGGTGAGTTTAATAGGTTCAATCACCAAAGCCGCTAATACCACCGAATGGGTTGATATAAACCCGGCATTAGTGACAGGCGTATCCATCCCGGTCGTATTAATAATCGTTGCTTTAGGGGTTAGACGAATACATAAAAAAATTCACACTAATGATTAATACAAAATATTACTCTTCTTTCTTAAATTCACCTTCAATCACATTATCGGGTTTTTTCGTCTGGGCTTGTTGAAAAGGCGAACCACCCTGCCTGTTAATCAAATAATTTTCGATCACATATTGCGCAAGCTTTCGACGCGCTTGAGGAATTAAACAGGCAAAGCCGATGGCATCGGTGAAAAACCCCGGGGTTAATAACAATGCCCCACCCACCAATAAAATAGGCCCTTCAATCATTTCATACGCAGGAATCGCCCCCTTGGATAAACTAGCCTGGAAGCGTTGCCAGGTTGCAAACCCCTGCTGCCTTAATAACCAGGCTCCCAACACTGCGGTAAATACAACCAGTAATACCGTTGGAAAAACTCCCACGATCCCGCCAATTTGTAGTAAAAGATAGATTTCTACAAAGGGCACAACTAAAAAAAATAAAAAAACAATCTGTATAACTTTCATTACAACCTCTTTTATCTTACAACTTATAAAGCAGGAGTATCCGCACCCGGCGCACTAGCTTAACAAGACTGCGATAACCCGGGCTACAGTGCAATACTAATGAAACCCCATTTTGTAATTATAATGGAGTGCACTCACACTCAAAGCTTATTTAAAATCGCGCCGAGAGCAGATGTTCCTACAGACCTTCCCAGGGTTCAAATAATCCTGTGACATCAACCCCAAACATATCCAGTACCCGACCAACACCTTCATCAACCATTGCGGTAATAGAATCTGATTTACTGTAAAAAGCGGGCATAGGTGGAAAAATAATCCCCCCCATTTCGGTGACGCTGGCCATATTACGGATATGCGCCAAATTTAACGGCGTTTCACGTGGCATAATCACCACTTTCCTACGTTCCTTTAATGCCACATCCGCTGATCGTGTAATTAAATTATCACCAAAACCATGTGCCACTGCCGATAAAGTCTTCATAGAGCACGGTGCAATAATCACACCCTCTGTTTTAAATGAACCACTGGCAATACTTGCCGCAATATCATTAACCCCATGTACCACATCGGCTAACGCATATAAAACAGCACGTTCCATCTCCATTTCATATTTTAAATTAACCAGACCCGAAGATGAAATCACCAAATGTGATTCCCATTGATCCTGCTTTTGTAGTACCTGCAACATTCTGACCCCATAAATTGCCCCTGTTGCCCCCGTCATTGCAATGACTAATCGTTTCTTTTGCTTCATCTACACCCAACCCATACAACCTTATCCTTATTGTATCAGTTCCAGCATTTTATCGGTTGCATTGACTAATGCATCGATCATCTCTTCGCCACTGGCAATATGCCCCGCATTAGCCAGCACAATAAAATCGGCATTAGGTAATGCCTTGGACAAACTTAAACCGGCCTCTATAGGGCAAACCAGATCTCGCCGCCCATGGATAATAACCGTGGGAATAGCTTGCAATGTCTCACATTGATTTAAAATCTGATTTTCTATTATAAAATATTTATTTTGTGCATAGTGCATTTCCATTTGCACCTGTTGCAGCATTTTTTCCGTCACATGCACTGGCTTATCCGGCGCTTGATAATCCTGCATTAACGCGACTTGTCCACTCCAGTTTATCCATGCATTAGCGGCACGGCGCATACTGAGCTCATCTTGTCCAAAAACGGCATCATACAAACCTTTAACCAAGTCAGTTCTTGAATCTTCAGCAATACTTGCCAGCAAATGTTGCCATGTTTCTGGATAAATTCGCCCTGCGCCTTCTTTAGAAAACCAGTCCAGATCCATCTGTCTGGCTAAAAACACACCGCGAATTACCATCCCCATCACGTATTCTTTATGCTGCTGGGCATAAAGCAAGGTTAATGCACTTCCCCAGGAGCCACCGAATAATAGCCACTGTTTGATTTTTAATTGCTTACGAATACGCTCCATATCATCAATTAAATCCTGCGTGGTATTGTTGTCCAGTTCACCAAAAGGTAAAGACTGTCCACAACCCCGCTGATCCATCAGGATAATATGATAGTGATCTGGGTTAAAAAACTGACGGTGCGCAGGATTGGTCCCTGAACAAGGGCCACCATGCAGAAAAATCACCGGAATACCCTGAGGATTTCCAGATTGTTCGACATAAACAGAATGCTTACTGTTAGTTTGTAAAAAAAAATGCTGGAAGGGTTCTATTGCTGGATAAAGAGGTTTCATTACTTTCTATAGAAAATGTATTTGTTAAATCGTAACACATCAGAATTGTTCATATCGAATCAGCGTTAAAAATTATTTATCAATACGTCAAAATGACCGTAACGTCTCATTATGTCAGGGCGGAAACTATGAGAGAAAATCATCATTCCCGAGGTCTTTTGTCGGGAATCTGTACTCAGAGGCTGTGTATAAACGCCTGTGCTATTTTTAGAACCTTGAACACGGAATAAAGTCACAGATTTAAAATTTTGGTTTTTAACCAATACCTCTGCCCATTTAATTTTTAATACGCATTGTTCTGAAATTAAAGATTTCAGTCTAATAAAATCAATAGGTTGCAGTAACAAAAATTCATGATTTAACTGGCTTTATACGTTTAGCGGAGGTGTTGTTTAACCAAAAAATCCTTTAAATTCAACTACTGAGGATTTTTTATCTGTTTTTACATGTACTGAATTTATAAAAAAGTAGTCAATCTTAAATTGAGGATTGATTTATTCACACTCACCATTCGCTTATTTTTCAGAAGAAAATAAGATCTACAGTTACTTACAAATCAATAAGTGATAGCCTTACAGGTTAATCCGCTACCCATTATACTTCGCACGGCATCCGTGACTGTGTGAAGTATAGGCATGAGATGATTTAAGCAAGAGAAAAAAGACAAGTGTTTTGCTACTGCCTTCCTTAGAAAGCCCCTCTGACCTACCCTTCAGAAACTTCAATCGCGTTACTTGTTTCAGTCAAAGTGATACTTTGCTCAATGGTTGCCAGTAATTTTTGAATTCCAATTTTTTTCCTGGTATTAATGAGTAGTGGTGATTTGATTGAGCCCTTCACTACGGGGGTCTGATCGTTGGAATCGGCATCTTTATCAAAATGAAGTATCAACAGGATTAATAAATCATCAGTAGACTCAAGTTCCAAAACTTTTTCTTCGTCATCCGATAAAACAAAATTATAATTTATATTAAAGTGAGAGGGATGTGCCACAGAGAAGGCGACATGGTCATCATCCGTTGATTGTAATAAATAAACAATTTCACTATTTTCTTGTTGAAATAACTGAAAATGGGTTTGCTCTTCAAACCCGGGAATACCATTGGGAAAGCGGATGATTGTTTCAGGATAACTTTTCTGTTCGCTAAAATATTTAGATTTTATTTCCATACAATTCAATTTATAGAGAGTGAGGATGTGATTTTTAAATATAGATTAAAAAATAAAAATTACAAGACCAATACCCTGGTGTATAGCGAGTAAAGCGGACAACTAAATGCGCTTCATTGCAACAATAACCTGTTATGTGTATCCTGCATGTCATGCAAATAAATTTAATTTCAGTTGGAAATAAAATGCCCTCCTGGGTTCAGCAAGGCTATGATGAATATGCTAAGCGTATGCCTAAAGCGTGTGAAATTGTTCTTAAGGAAGTCATACCAGGAAAACGAGGGAAAAATAGTGATGTGGCTCGAATAGTTAGAGATGAGGGCGAAAGGATGATTGCCGCTATTCCGTCAAGAACCCAGGTTGTTACTTTGGATATTCCTGGTAAACCCTGGACAACGCCTGAACTTTCGATTGCCATAAAACGCTGGCAAGAGAGTGGTCAAAATATTGCGTTGATGATTGGAGGACCTGAAGGTCTGGCTGATTCTGTACGTGACTTGGCACGAGAGTCATGGAGTTTATCTAAATTAACGTTTCCTCATCCTCTCGTGAGAGTGCTGGTTGCTGAACAGCTGTATCGAGCCTGGAGTATTTTAAACAACCATCCTTATCACCGATGAATGCACAACTTGTTTTAGCGTCTGCTTCGCCTCGGCGTCAGGCGTTATTAGATCAGATTGCTGTGCGATATAAAGTGCATGCCGTTGATATTGATGAAACACCTAAGTTAGCAGAGTCGCCTGTTGATTATGTTTGCCGTGTTGCTGCAGAAAAATCAGCCGCTTGTTTGTTAGTTCAGACGGGGAAATTACCTGTATTAGCGGCTGATACCAGTGTGGTTATTGAGGGTGTTATTCTTGGAAAGCCGGAAAACAAGGCGCATGCAGAATATATGCTAGGTCAGTTGTCAGGCAAAACGCATTATGTCTATACAGCAGTATCGCTAAGAACAGTGGGTGAGGCAGGCGAAAGTCATCACTTTAACGTGCTGAGCAAGACAGCTGTGCAATTCAGGCAGATTAATAATAAAGAAATTCAGGCATACTGGCAGACAGGTGAGCCACAAGGTAAAGCGGGTGCCTATGCGATACAAGGTTTGGCAAGTATTTTTGTGGAATCAATAACCGGTAGTTTCTCAGGCGTTGTTGGCTTGCCTTTATTTGAAACAGCTGCACTATTATCTAAACAGGAAATAAAAATAATTACATGAGTGAAATTTTAATTAATATCACACCGCCTGAAACACGTGTAGCCGTTATAGAAAATGGTGTGTTGCAGGAGTTAATCATAGAGAGAGAACAGCAAAAAGGTTTGGTTGGTAATATATACAAAGGGGCTGTTTGTCGGGTGTTGCCGGGTATGCAAGCCGCTTTTGTTGATATTGGTCTGGAACGAGCGGCTTTCCTCCATCTTTCTGACTTTAGTAATAAAGAACTGGAAAAGAAAGGCTCGGAGCATATTGAACATTATTTGCGGGAAGGTCAGGCAGTTGTTGTTCAAGTGACTAAAGATCCTCTGGGAACCAAAGGGGCTAGATTAACGACAGAAATATCAATTCCATCCCGATTTCAGGTCTATATGCCTTATGCTAATAACTCAGGCGTTTCGCAACGTATTGAATGTGATAAAGAACGGAGTCGATTAAGAGGCTGTATTGAGCGGTTTCAGGAAAAACATGAGAGTGGCGGCTTTATAGCAAGAACTGCGGCGGAATGTGTGGAAGATTCGGTATTAATTTCGGATATGTTGTTTCTAACCCGGCTATGGGAGGCTATTTCTGAACGGATAAATAAAGCAGCAGTTAAAAGCCTTATTCATGAAGACCTGTCTTTAAGTATCCGAATATTACGCGATCTATATAAAGACAGTATTGAAAGAATCAGGGTGGATTCAAGAGAAACCCATCTGAAATTGCTGGCGTTTGCCAAAGTCTTTTTACCTGAAGTGGTGCCTGTTATAGAGCATTACACCGGGGAATGTCCTGTTTTTGATATTTATAATGTAGAAGATGAAATAACCCGCGCTTTAGATCGAAATGTAACATTAAAGTCTGGCGGACACCTGGTATTTGATCAAACAGAAGCCATGACAACGGTGGATGTCAATACCGGGGGGTATGTCGGTGGCAGGAATTTAGAAGAAACAATTTTTAAAACCAATCTGGAAGCCACTAAAACAATTTCCAGACAGCTTAGATTACGCAATCTGGGGGGGATTATTATTATCGACTTTATTGATATGCAAAGTGAACAGCATAAAAAACAGGTGTTAGATGCCTTGCAGCGTAATCTGGATAAAGACCATGCCAAAAGTAAAATTACCGAAGTATCTTCCTTAGGTTTGGTGGAAATGACACGAAAAAGAACCAGGGAAAGTCTGGAGCATATTTTGTGTGAACCTTGCTGTGCTTGTGGTGGACGAGGTGTTTTAAAAACCGCTGAATCCATCTGTCTGGAAATATTTAGAGAAATTATTCGAGAAGTCAGACAATACAATGTGCAGGAATTGCTGGTACTGGCTTCGAATGAAGTCGTTGAAATGCTATTGGATGAAGAAGCAGGTATGCTTGCTGAGCTGGAATTATTTTTAGGGGTAAGAATCAAATTTCGAGCAGAAGCCGAATATAATCAAGAGCAATATGATGTGGTTTTACTGTAGTTGCTATTAAATAAAATAAAAGTGTGATTCATCATATAACGCGTGCAACGCGACATTTATTCGTTTGGTCGTTAATAGCTTTGGCTGTTGGCTTGAGTTTAGTGCGTTTTTTTTTATGGGGTATAGACAACTATAAAACAGATTTAGAAAATAAAATTCAACAGTTGACCGGAATCCCTATAGAAGTAGGGTCGTTAAGGGCACACATGCGCGGTTTTAGTCCTGGAATTATTTTAAAAGATATTACTGTTTTAGCAACTGGAGACAACATAAAACCTGCAATTCAGTTACAGGAAATACGACTGGGTATTGACTTGATGCAGTTGTTACTGACACGCCAGATTCTACCCTCTAGCTGGCTGACTTTAGTGGGTGCTAAATTATCAATCATACGTAAAGAAGATGGCAGTCTGTCTGTT
>CAYMPX010000082.1:7591-10504 GCA_964392135.1 uncultured Methylomarinum sp. | reverse complement strand
GCAGAGCAACGGACTTGGGAGGCATCCGAGGGTGCTATAACTTAAACAACGTAGTGCTCGAAGCACTTAGGCTAATCATCTATTACGGTATTCACCCGCTATCTTGAACCTCACGATCCAAGCCCCTGAGTCTTTAGCTCAGGGGTAGTTGACTCAATCATTTGTCTAATGTCTTTTGGCAGCATCGCTGCAAAGTCAGACAAACTACTATCAAGCAATATATCAGCGTTCAATAAAAAACAAATAGCTGACGTTTGTTTATAACATGCATACAACGGCAATTGTTTACCCGAAAACTCAGATAACAATTGCAATTCAGTATTTTTTATCTCAATAACATCCCCTACGCCCGTAACAATTAACCCGATGAGAGTATCTTGATCCATGGTTTCACACAACACCACACACTTATTGATATCGTAAGTAACAAAGCATGACTGCCCTATGCGTAACGATAAATCAATGACAGGAACAATAAACCCATGATAATCAAAAACACCGACTAAATAATCCGGTGCAGAGGGTACCGGATTTAATGCCATTAACGATACAATTTTTTCAACACGCTGAAGTTCTATCGCACACAAAATACCCTCTGCTTGCAACTGCAGATATTTAGCCGCTCTCTGAAAAGGGTGAAGTAAAGATGTCAAAATGGCAGCCCTAGATAGTATCAATTATTTCAGTTGACTGCACAATAGGTAAACAAACAGTAAAAACAGAGCCTTTACCAAACTCGGTCGTCACCTGAATTCTCCCATTCATAGACTCTATTAATTGTTTAGTAATTGCTAACCCTATGCCAGTCCCTTCAACTCTCTGCGTCTGATTTGCTCTGGAAAAAGGTGTAAAAATATCCTTTAAAAATTCATCTGTCATTCCTATTCCTGTATCTGCAATAGAAATCATCAAATGTTCATTATCAATACACTGGTTTATCAGAGTAACAGTTCCGTTTGCTTTATTATATTTTATAGCATTAGATAACAAATTAAGTATAACCTGCCTTATCCGTTTTAAATCGACTGCAACAAGTATAGAATTATCATTTAATAAGTCCTGATACCTAAAATCAATATTGTTTTTTACTGCAATAATTTCAACCATACTGACACATTCAATCAAAAAATCATTCGCAGAATAGTCAGCAATATCTAAAGTTAATTTACCCGCTTCTATAGAAGATAAATCTAATATTTCATTAATCAGCTCTAATAAATGCTGTCCTGCCTGATTAATTTGCACTACTGATTCATTTTGATCAGCAGATAATGGTTCATTTATACTAGTCATCATTAACTGTGAAAAACCTAAAATAGCATTCAGTGGCGTACGTAGCTCATGACTCATTTTAGATAAAAATGCTGACTTCGCGTTATTTGCCTGTATCGCTTTTTGTTTCGCTTTTTGTAAACTTTGTTCAGCCATTTTCCTGTCGGTAATATCTCGAATAATACCGACTGTACCAATAAATATTTCTTTATCACTTTCTAATTGATACATGCCCGCACTACTCACCTCCATATCAATATATTCATCCTCCAGCGCCAGCGATTCAACAATTCCAGCAACAATCGCATCACTATTATTTACTTTTAATAAGATTTCCAGACCACTGGTTCGTCGATTGCCTGAACGTCTTTCATCAAATAATTTAGGGGAAACTGTTGGCTTAGCTGTATTAACAGTTAAACTGGCGATCACTTTTTTGCGGCTGACTTTATCAATTTGATGCGGTGCAATAAGACAACTAAAATGTTTGCCAATAAGTGCTTCAGGTTCATAACCTAACTTTCTGATACCCTGATTAATAAAAGCAATATGCCCTTCTTCATCAATGCGATAAATAATATCGGGAGCTGTTTCTACTAAACATCTAAAGCGCTTCTCTGAGGCTTCTAACTGCCTGGTTTTTTTAGTTAACGCGTCATTCGCGACCCTTAATTTCGCCTGCACGTCAAGCAACTGCTTATTTCTATGAATGACCGTATCATAGGTTGATAACAAAAAACTTAATATTTGTCGTCTATTCGAATGTATAGGATGAGTAAACCCTTCAATAACAACTGAAAGTGGTTTTTTCTCAACACTCACAACGGGGTTTTCTAACAGAAAAGTAATATTACTGAATAGCTCAGCCTCTTCAAATGGCTTAATCACATAAGAATCGGCTAATGACTCGAGTCCTATTATAATATCTTTCGTTTCTGAAAGCTGAGATAACAAAATGACCGGAATATGTTTAAGCCTAAAGTCATTTTTGATTGCCCAGGACACTTCATACCCATTCATATCAGGCATACGAATATCGGTAATAATTATTTCAGGTATATTTTGTCGCGCTAAATCGATTCCTAATTGCCCGGAGCCTGCACAAAAGACCTGATGTCCCGCTTTTTCAAGTGTTGTCTTTAAAAGCAGTTCTTGTGTTTTACTATCTTCAACAATCAGAATTTTAGCCATAAGTTAAGAGAAATATATGATTTTTAAAGTGAATATTGATTTTATCAACATCCGTGTTTTACCCTTGTTATCTGAACATGAAATACAGCACCTTATTTCTTTCAACCCGGATAACAACACGTTTAGCCCTACCAGCATTGATATCTTATGAGTTGTTAAACAACTAAACAATAAAAATAAAGAGACCCATTCATTAAGCCCCGTCGTATTTCAGATATTCCTCGTTCCTACGCTCCCGCGATGACCACGGATGGTCAGAGTGTCGCCGTTGCCGGGAACATTCGGCGACCGTGGGAACGCAGACCGAGCTAGATATAAAGTACCGCAGGCATTTCCACCGAGGACGGTGGAAATGAGAGAAATACCTGCACAGCAACACACTCAAGAAAAGTGACTGCTGGGAAGTCTAATCTATTAAGCCTATACTTACAAACCTGATCTTGTTTTGAA
>CAYMPX010000082.1:0-7491 GCA_964392135.1 uncultured Methylomarinum sp. | reverse complement strand
GTGCATTTCCTCATTCCCACGCGGGAGGAAATGCAGTATTTCAGTGCTACATAGTTTTTTAGTGCCTCTCACCCAGCTCTTCCTTTGGAATGTGCTTTATATAATCTGGAAATGTAATTTATGCGTATAGCTTTTGCCTACATCAGCATCATTATTTTATGGGCAACCACACCTTTGGCAATTAAATGGAGCGCTGAGGAAGCCGGGTTCATTTTTGCTGCCAGCGCCCGCATGAGCATAGGTGCGCTATGTATGATTTTATTATTAATAATCCAGCGTAAACGCCTTCCTTCCTATCGTAAAGCCAAAATTACCTATTTTGCTATTGCCATACAAATATATGGCGCAATGATGTCCGTTTACTGGGGCGCTCAATTTATACCTTCGGGATGGGTATCCGTCATTTTTGGCTTATCGCCTTTTTTAAGCTCTATCTTTGCCGCTATCTGGTTAACAGAAAAAAGCCTGACGTTTGGAAAAATCATAGCATATTGCCTCGGTTTATCCGGTTTGTCTGTCATGTTCAGTTCCGCATTACAGCTAAGTATTGATGCGGTATATGCCATCTGCGCGGTACTACTCGCCGTTGCCTTACAAACAGCCAGTGCGGTCTGGGTTAAACGTATCAATGCAAAACTCCCGGCGATGACACAGGTAACAGGCGGACTGTTATTCGCATTACCCGCTTACCTAATCACCTGGGTGGTTTTTGACAATGCCCAATGGCCCCGGCAATTACCTCTCACAAATATAGTATCAATCCTCTATTTAGGCGTTATTGCAACCACAATAGGCTTTGTACTTTATTATTATGTGCTTATTCATTTACCCGCAACCACGGTTGCAATGATCCCCATGATCTCTCCTGTCATGGCTCTCTATTTAGGGCATACCATCAATAATGAACCTTTTACTTCAAAAATAGCAATCGGAACCGCATTAATACTGACGGCACTCATCACGCATAACTTTTTCGATAGATTAATCACAAGTATTTTTAGAAAGCAACAAAAAACATAAATCATTGCTAAAAACGGACTGAGTACAGGTTTCAAGCTAAAGCAATCGGGCAGTGATAAAAGTGTGGCTACGACTGACTTCTAAGCTGTCTGTGCGGCAGTGAACAGTTTTTAATTCGTAACTATTCAGCTCATTTTTTCCTCGTTCCCACGATGACCACGGATGGTCAGAGTGTCGCCATTGCCGGGAACATTCGGCGACCGTGGGAACGAGAGAATTTTACTTCACTTTTAATTACACCCAACTGTTAAAACTTTTTCTCTTGTGATTTCTCCTGCAATTGCCGTTTTAAAATTGCTTTATTATGCTCTAACACTTCAGCTAATCGTTTGTTCATATCTGAATACCACCGATGCTCCTCTTGTCTATGGCTGTGAGCTAATTTATCCAGTGACAAAAGATCATAAATATTAACCCAGCTTCCTTCTACTTTAATTGAAAGACCGGGATTAAATAGATAAGCCCCCCGTTTAACTCGCATAAACAACTTTCTATTCGATTTGTCTTCTTTGTCCACTTCATTTTTTGACAAAATACTGGATAGATAAGCACGTTTTTTTCGGCGTTCAGGTAAAACATTATTTGGAATATTTTCGGTTGCGTCCATAAAATCTTGTGTGGAAAACGCGCCTCCCAGATTGATAATTTTTTCAGGTAATGCACGATAAAATAAGGCAATCATCATATTGAGCATAAAAAACTCCATTTGATGATTATCGAGTTTAATTAACCGCCCATCAATCTGGATACTCATACTGGCAGGTTCAATATCTTCATAGATCGCGGCTAACTTTTTAGTTGCGTAGCTCTTGTTACGATCCGCCTGTGATAATGCAATTTGAAAGGCCGTAAAGCCATTTTCATCAATTTTTTCTGTATCTGCTCCTTGTTCAAACAAGGCTTTAATAACATCAACGTTTCCTGTCCAGGCTGCAACCATTAAGGGTGTTTGATTAAATATATTACGAAAGTCAGAACCGTACTGATTTACTTGCTTTAGTGCTGCATCGGGTTTTTTAAAGCTGTATGCTGCATAATATTTTTGTTGTAACAGTTGTAATCCTTTATCTGGGTTTTGTGCGGGTTTAAAATCAGCTTTAATCAGATCATTGAGCAGATGTCTATCTTCATAAACCAATGCATATTCAAAAAGTGCTAACTTCGCTTTCTTATTATTTTCAGCCAGTGCTTTTTGTTTTAGTGCGTCTAATGTATCACCACTAATCACTTGCCAGTTGGGTGTTTTTTGCTTGAGGATTTCTTCTCTAATCCGCTCGGCTTGCTCTTGTTTACCTTGCAGCTCCAGCTTATGTGCTTCTTGTCGCCAATCATCCAGGCTTGAATTACTATCAGTCATTTCTAAACTGGATTGAGCATTTGTAAGTCCAATGAGATTTAACAGCTGTTGTTTAGGACTACTTTCTATCCAGTAGAGGTTTTTAATCGCACGGGTTAAAGCAACATAGAGTGAATTAACATAAAACTTATAAACTTCCAGTGATTTATCTGTTTTGTCTTTAACTCTGGAAAACTTGATATCTTTCTCCAAGTCTTCTGCTGTGACACCTTTACTGATTTCACGATAGCGTTGCTCTTCTTGAGATAAAAAGTTATACAGAATAATATTTTCATATTCCAGCCCTTTTGCTTCCTGGATGGTAAAGACTAAAGGCGTACTAAAATGTTTTTGGGCTGATGGTTTTTGCTCTTCTGTCATCACAATAACAGCGAAGCGAGTTGAGGCTTTGGTTTTTTTATCTAACTCTTGTTTGATATGATCATTATCTTGCAGGAAGATGACTTCGCCTTGATTATGACCATTGCTCTCTACTAAAAAATGGCTTTCTTTATCAATGGATCCAAATCGGTTATTTTTTATTTTTAGAATCTTATTTGCTATGTCAGTCACTTGGGGTGAGTTACGATAGTTGGTATTCAAGACTCTAATCAGTTGTTCGGATTGATTGAGATCATCCTGTTTATAAAACAGACTTTTTACTTTCGACCATGAAAAGAAGTTAGGATGAACAATTTGGTTTGAATCGCCGCATAAAATGAAGTCATGTGCTTGATATAGAGATTTGATAATCAGATAGAGTTGAATGTTAGTCAAATCTTGAACTTCATCGACAATAACAAAATCATAACGTGCTTGTATTTTTGCTAAATATTGATGACTGATGATGTTGCTGTCATACAGTGCATTGTCTTTTAGAAATCTCAGATATTTTTCAAAGATACAATAAACCGCTTCTCTTTCCTGGTGTAAGAAAATCGATTCTTTTACCCCTAAAGCCAGATAATCTTCTTTACTCAACCAGCTTTTATCGGTTGCAGGACCTGTTATAACGCCTCTAAATTCTTCAAAAAGCTTATGCGCATCTTTAAATTGATTTCCTTGTCGATGACGACTAAACCATTGCTGAAAGTCTTTAAACACAACGGGCTTGCCATCAGGTACATGAATGCTTTCCAGAAACTCCTGAAACGATAGAAAGTCTACTTGCTGATCTTCATTTTCATAGTGATTTGCATAATATAAATTACGTGAATTTTTCACTAGATAATCAGATTGAGTAACGTACAAAACATCACCTACAGCATGTTTCATTTTTTCTAGTGTTAACGCTGTTTTTCCACTTCCTGCTGAGCCAATAATGACTAATGGCGGCGATAAGCTATAAATGGATTGCTGGCTTTCATCAAAAGAGATGATTTTGTCTAGTATATTAAAATGCTTATACTTGGGATTAATATAAACCAAGGACTCTGCTTTAATATCTGCCGCTGATTTTATGACAGGTATTTTATTTTCATCTAGTGTTATTGGCTGATTTAAGAAACGAGACTTTTCATAAGCATGATTTTTGATGTATTCCAAAATCAATACATACGCTTGACCTTGATAACGATAAATAGAAAATAAAATGCGATCATTTCGATTAAGCCTTGAACGGTAGAGGTTATCACCGACTTTTTTAACATCTGCTGATTGAAAATCATCCTTTTCCAAATATCCGATAAGTTTTGTTAAGCCTGTGATGCTTTTAGAGTCAAGCTCGTTATATAGAAGAACCTGCATTGATGCTATCTGCTCTAGTATAAATAATTTTTATATTTTAACAAAAACCAATACAACTCACTATTCATAATTATTATTTAGTTATGTATTTAGTAAATAACGGCACTCACTGCGGAGATATATGTAAAACAACTGTTAATCAGCATCCAGTTTTTTACACCCACCAACATTGTTGGTTTCCAAATAAAAAATTCCTTTAGAAAATCTTTAGTGCATTCAAAAACCTTCAGGATCAGTTTATAATTCTTTACTAAACTAAACCGTTTAGTTTATAGTTATTAATAATAGTGAATTTAATAGCACCTCTCTACCATGATATTAGACACCCGCAATTCAAAACGACAAAATATAATCAAAGGCGCAACAGTACTATTCCTTAAACATGGATTTCATACGGTGAGCATGGATAAAGTTGCTCAGGCTGCACCTGTTTCAAAAGCCACTTTATACAAATATTTTAGTAGCAAGAATTATTTGCTGGCTGCTGTTATTGATGAATTATGTGCTGATTTATGGCAAACCATGGATGAAGTCACCATGGATTTAGATAGCATTGAAAATAATTTAAAAAAGATTGGCTTTGCCTTTGTTGATTTTATTTTTTCAGAACAAGGTCTTGCTCTTTACCGTTTGGTCGTATCTGAATGTAATGAATTTCCTGAATTAGGCGAGTTAGTTTATAAAACAGGTCCTAAAACCGCACTTTCTCAGTTAGAGCACTATTTGTCTGAAATAAATCAGCAAGACCAGGTAAATATCCCTGATATTTCCTTTGCCGCTGATTCTTTTTTTAGCTTATTAAAAGGTGAACAGCATTTTCAATGCTTACTGGGAATTAACCCCCTGCCATCTGCAATTGAGAAAGAGCGGCATATTAATCAAGTTGTGTCATTTTTTATACAAGGATGGCTTAAATGATTCT
Organism: uncultured Methylomarinum sp.; assembly: GCA_964392135.1. GTDB lineage: Bacteria > Pseudomonadota > Gammaproteobacteria > Methylococcales > Methylomonadaceae > QPIN01. The sequence continues at coordinate 2,467 of CAYMPX010000082.1, read as the reverse complement.
GGATAAAAGTGCCTTGTTATTTTTCAGTTTGATGATCCCTCAACCAGGAATGACAGCGGAAACACTGGAACAAGTATTTATTGCAGCCATTGCTAATAATCAGCGGATTGTTGCGGCTCAAGCAGATAGTCAGGCGGCAGAACAACAATTATTTGCAGCTCAAGGGCAACGCCACCCTCAGCTAAATATTAGCACAGGTTACACGCAATTAAGTGAAACGCCTGCCGCAAATGCTGCTATTAATGGGCGAACCACGCAATTTGCAACCGCGCAGGCAGGCAGTTTAAAAGCACAGGCAATGGTAAGCCTGCCACTATTTACCAGTGGTCGTATCAGCCATAACATTGATGCAGCAGAAGCGATAAAGCGAGCAATTCAGCAGAATGAAAAGACCACAGTATTAAATATTAAATGGCAAGTGGCAAATGCTTTTATTGCTGTTTTTCGTGCTGAAAAAGCCTTAGAGGCGACAGACAGCCATGTACTTAGCCTAAAATCCCATGCTAAAGATGTTCAGAATCAATATCAACAAGGTATGGTTGCCCGTAATGATTTATTAGCCTCTCAAGTTGAGTTGAGCAACGCTGAGCAGCTGGTGTTGCAAAAACAAAATAAGCTGGATATTGCCAAAGCCAAATTCAATCAATTATTGAATCGGGATTTAATGTCGGAGGTTAATTTACTAGAACAATTCCCAGAATTACCACAAGGCAGTTTATCTAAGTTGAACCAGCAGGCATTAACACAACGTCCTGAGTTGAAGGCGTTGTCTGAACAAATTAGTTCGTTAGAACATCAAGCATCCAGCGAAACCGCTAATTTATTGCCCCAGGTAAATATTAGTGGCGGCTATCAATATGAGGAAAATAAGTATACTACTTTTGAGAATATGTGGGTTGCTAATGCGACACTGAATTGGAGATTATACGATGGATCAACGCGGTATCGCAGCCATGCAGTAAAACAGCAAAGTCTGTCCTTAAAGATACAACGCAGCGATTTAATGGGGCAAATTAAATTACAAATCCGCCAAGCCTGGTTAGATATTCAAGAGACAAGCAAACGAATACAAGTGACTAAACAAACCATTAGTCAAGCAGATGAAAATTTAAAAGTCAGTACAGAACGTTATCAGCAAGGTCTAGCTACCAATACAGAAGTACTTGACGCTGAGGACTTACGGATACGGGCAAAGAACAATTTAAATAATGCTCAGTATGATGCAGTCATGGCTAAGCTGAATCTACGTCGCGCTTTGGGTGTTTTATAAAATAAATAGTAATGGACAATAAAATGATTCTTTTTGTGATTAAACCTCTTTATCTTCAAAAATGGCTAACAGCCCTGATATGTCTGAGCCTGTTATCCGCTTGTAACAATCAAACAGAAACACCTAAGCAAGCCATTCGTACAGTACGTCTTGAAACGGTATCGGCACAGGACACTTTAATACAAAGGCGTTTTGTTGGGCGTATTGATGCCATCAGTACAGTAGACTTGTCTTTCCAAGTCGCAGGCCATTTAATTCAGCTACCTGCTCAAGAAGGGTCGGTTATACCCAAAGGTGAATTAATAGCGTCACTGGATAAAAAGGATTTTCAGCTTGCAGTACAGCAGGCCAAAGTACAACATCAGCTCAATAAGTTAAACAGGATTCGCAAGCGTAATCTGTTTAAATCAGGTTCTTTACCCAAGGCTATGCTCGATCAGGCGGAAACCGCTTATAAATTAACTCAGGTTGCATTAGAAACCGCCTACAGAAACCTCGCCTATACACGTATTATTGCCCCTTTTGATGCGTTGGTGAGTCAGCGTTTGATTGATAATTTCACCAATGTAAGCAGCCATCAAGCGATTATCAGAGTGCAGGAATTAACGGAATTACGGGTAAAGATTAATATCCCTGAAAATATGGTTAAGCTGCTTGATAAGCCCGAAAAATTTAAAGCCGAGCTTGTTTTTAAAAACAGACCTCAACAACGTTTTCCATTGGTTTATCGTGAACATGTCACCGAAGCAGGCAGTGTTGCCCAGACCTATGAAGTGGTTTTTGGACTCTCACGTAAAAATAACCAGCATGTATTACCTGGTATGATAGTTGCCGTTATTATTACTAAAAAACAGGAATTTGAAATCAGCCAAATAGCGGTGCCTGTTTCAGCACTTGATTACGATGAACAAGGTCATCCCAGAGTGTGGATTTTTGATCCCAAAATAAAAACAGTTTCCTCCAGAAAGGTGGTGTTAGGTACTATTCAAAAGCATAAAATTCCCGTACTAGACGGTTTAAAAACCGGTGAACAAATTGTCACAGCAGGGGCGCATTTACTGCGTGAAAATATGACGGTTCGTCGTTTTATTTCATTTTAAGGGGGCGTCATGAGTTTAGAAATTGCGCGTAGTGCGATTGAACGCCCCGTTAATACCTGGTTACTGGTTTTGCTATGTTTTATCGGCGGCTTATGGG
>CAYMPX010000081.1:1945-10618 GCA_964392135.1 uncultured Methylomarinum sp. | reverse complement strand
TGGGCTCTTCCGATGCATAGCGCAAGCAAATATAAATAAAAAATTGTATGCCAAATATAATGTTAGCCATTAATAAATGAATAGGTTGGGCAATGGGTGGCACCCCAAGTCTATCTAATGTTATACCCGCAATAATCGCTGTAACAATGACAGACATAAGTAAATAGATACAGCGCAATAAAATATTGTTTTTATTGACAGCCTGATAAATTTTCCAGGCTATCCATAAATTGGAAAATAAAATAATAGCAGAAAATGAGCGGTGAATATAAAAGATAACAGGGAAGCTATCTCTCCAGTATTCCCTATCAATATATTTGTGTTCATGCGCTATAAAGTCCACAGCCTCTCTTACTTGAGTTCCCATAACTACTTGTATCAAGGTAAGCCCCATAACAACTTTAATCATGCGATAGACACCCGCAGGTATTTGACTATTATCTATTTTTATCAGATAGTCATGCTGTGACTTTGCTATGGCATAAATGAGCAGGGCAACGATAAAAAGTGCTAGTAGCATGTGTAAAGTAATCATAAAGGGTTTTAAGTTACTTGCAACCACGGCGGAGCCAAGCCACCCCTGGAATCCAACTAGAAAAAACACAGATAAAGACAGGTAAAAAATACTTTTATCTGTTTTTAAATAGATTCTTGATGCCCAGGCTGTTAAAAAAATTAAAATCCCGATACTGACTCCGACTAAGCGATTCGCATATTCTGTCCATGTTTTTATTGGATTGAATTGGGTGTTTTTATAACCACGTTCCGCATAAATTTCACGATAGTTGTCGGGTAATTGCGCTTCTTCTGTGGGGGGTACCCACTGACCAAAACAGGTGGGCCAATCGGGACATCCCATTCCTGCGCCAGAGGCTCTCACAATGCCACCAACTAAAATAACAAAATAAACAGCACAAATAGTTAACATGCCTAAACGTCTGAATCGAAGGGCTGCCTGGTGATCAATCATGATAAGTTGTATTTGAATATAAGAATAAAATGAGTTTTTTATTTTAAGGGGTATGTCATCATCATCATTATGATAAATAAACACAAGGTGTTTTTTGCATCAACAAAAGCAGGGAGAACGTCATTAGTGTTGATGTACGGAAAACACCTTGCAATTAAGTTTTACGATAACATTGAACGAGCAAGTTCTACCTCGTCAGAGACACCCTCAATTTCCAGTATTTCATCGTCGGGTGTTAAGCCGAGTTTTGCGAATGAGGGGACTAAATTCCAGTCGACTCTACTCGCAGGGTGACTGGTGCCGGCGATACTTTGCAAGAATGCGACTTGAACTAAATCAATATAGTCCGCTTTGTCTCCACTGTCTCGTTGAAAATCAACATATTCGGAAGCAACATGTTTTAATTCTTCAGGAAAATCCCAGGTATCCATAATTATTTTACCAATGGGGGGATGTGCTTTTTCTAATAATTTAGCTAATCTGCTTGGGCTATCTCTAAATTCAGGAATATCTTCAACCAGCATCAAAATAGGTAATTTACCAATTTGATGTATTAAACCTGCAAGCATGGCTTCATCTGCATTAAGATGAGGGACAAATGCCGATAAAGCGCGACTAATTGCCGATACATTGACACCTTGTTCCCAGATTTCTCTGAAATTTTTCTCTAAAAGTTTGGTTGTCGGCGTGAACATTTGTTGCATCACCAAACTAGTGATTAATGTTCGTATTGTTGTACTTCCTAGTCGAGTAACAGCCATTTGAATGGTATTAACTTTAACAGTGCCTCGGTATAACGGACTATTGGCAACCTGTATCAATCGGGTAGAAAGTGCGGCATCTGTCACAATCATATCAGCAAGTTCTTGAGATGTCGCATCACCCTTGGCAACAGCATCTCTTACTTTTAAGGCAACATCAGGTAAAGTGGGTAAGATAAGACGATTTGCATCTAGTTCTGTTTGTACATGGACAAGAAAATCTTGAACAGATTTAAATTGCATTTTTAATGACACCTTTATTGAAAATTAATTATGTTAATTTTAGCCTGATTTGAATGGTTAAGTATGAGATTTTTAAGATGAGTATCTGTAACAGGCATAACAACCAGTATCCTATAATTTTTAGCGTGTGATTGAGAAGATAAGATATGACCGATAGTCTGTTCACTTTCATCGGTGATTATCTTACTGTTCTCATCTATTAATGTATCCGAAGTACATTCAGCAAGAAATAATTCACGTTTTGCTTTGCCTAAGAAGTGCGTTCTGGCAATGATTTCCTGACCTGTATAGCAGCCTTTATTAAAACTGATGCCTCCCAGCTTATCAATGTTTAACATTTGAGGGGTGTACTGCTCGGAGCTTGTTTGAGTTAACCAGGGAACACCCGCTGAAATATCTTGATAGAGCCAGCTATCTGAATTGATGGCAACATGTGCATAGTCTGTTATAAATTGAGTCCATAGAGCAGGTGCTTGAGAAACAGGACTAATAAGGAGATAGCGATTATTATTTGCGGGGAATTTAATACTTATTTCGGATGCCTGGGATGTAGCAAAAGGCTCTTTAGGAAGGGACGCTAATAAATCAGCGTGTTCTGTGTTGAGTCCTATTAATCCGAATTTATCAGTGACATCTGTTAACTGTACATCGGCACGTAAGATGTACATTTTTAATTTATTGGATACTTTATCGACTAGTTCAACAGGTAGTACAATAAAAAAAGCATCGGCACTTTTTAAAATTAACAGTGTACTAATGGTACGACCTTTAGCATTGCAGAAGGCCGAAAAAAAACTATTTGATTCGGTTAGCTCATTAATATTACACGTCAGTTGTCCCTGTAAAAAATGAACCGCATCTTTCCCTGTTATTTTTACAATTGCTAGGTGCGCTAAGGCAGTAATTGAATTGCTTGAGGTTTGCGGACTTTTAGGGAACTGTAGTGCTAAATTATCAGAGAGTGTGGCGTTGTTAGATTTTAAAAAATCAATCCAATCTGTATTCATAAAGTAATTTTTGAGAGAGTCTATTTAAAGGCTAATTATAGCGAGAATAATAAAAAGGAGCGATTAAGTAGTAATTTTTGAAAAAGGACTATAATATGATAGCTCTATTCTGAGCTATATTGGAAGGAAATTAAATGACAAAAAATAACAGACCACTTTCACCCCATTTAATGATTTACAGGCTACCATTAACTGGAATTGTCTCTATCACTCACCGTATGACGGGGGTGATTTTGGCTATGGGACTTATGGTTTATGTCGCCAGTTTTTTTATCATTCTTCAAGGCAGTGAGGCTTTTTCAGGCTTACAATCCTTTTTAGACACCACCTTGGTGCGAATTGGCATCTGGTTTTTTATTTACGCATTATTTTTTCATCTTTGTCATGGTATAAGGCACCTAATCTGGGATGTAGGTGCGGGGTTCGAAAAAAATAATATGGATAGAAATGCAATCATAGAATTGTCATTATCATTGGTTTTAACGCTTATTTTTTATTAAATTATGGATTATCAAACACCTTTAGCAAAAGTCAGGGGGCTTGGTTCAGCAAAAACTGGAACGGGGCATTTCTGGATGCAGAGAATAACCGCTATTACACTGATTCCATTATCATTGTGGATGGTTGCATTTACCGGACAATTATTAGATGCCTCACATCAAGAGGTGGTTGCCTGGCTATCAGGGCCTTTAGATATAATTTTAGCGTTGACCTGGGTCATCGCTGCTTTTTATCATGCTGCGTTAGGTCTACAAGTTGTTATTGAAGATTATGTGGATACAGAATGGATCAAAATATCCTCGATTTGGCTAATGAAATTAACATTTTTATTTTTTGCTATAGCCGCAATTGTTGCGCTATTTCAAATTTCAATGATTGGATAAGGAGGGATAGGGCATGTCCAAAAAAGAGTATAAAATTATAGAACATACATACGATACTATTGTTGTCGGCGCGGGTGGCGCAGGTTTACGGGCAACTTTCGGGATGGCAGAAAAAGGATTGAAAACGGCCTGTATTACCAAAGTGTTTCCAACACGTAGCCATACGGTAGCCGCACAAGGTGGCATTAGTGCGGCTTTAGGTAATATGGGGGAAGATGATTGGCGCTGGCATATGTACGATACAGTTAAAGGATCAGACTGGCTAGGTGATCAGGATGCAATTGAATATATGTGTCGAGAAGCTATTCCTGCGATTATTGAGTTAGAGCATTACGGTGTACCATTTTCTCGGACGGCAGAAGGAAAAATTTATCAACGCGCTTTTGGCGGTATGACTACCCACTTTGGGGAAGGTACTGCAGAAAGAACCTGCGCTGCAGCTGATAAAACAGGTCATGCTATTTTACATACGTTATATCAACAAGCGTTAAAGCATAACGCTGAGTTTTTTATTGAATACATTGCGCTGGATTTGATTATGGAAGATGGCGAGTGTAAGGGTATTCTGGCTTGGTGTTTAGATGATGGATCCTTGCATTTATTTCGCGCGCATTCAACGGTGTTAGCCACTGGCGGTTATGGACGGACTTTCTTTTCCTGTACCTCTGCACATACGGTTACTGGGGATGGAAATGCCATGGCATTACGTGCTGGATTAGCCTTGCAAGATATGGAATTTATTCAATTCCATCCGACGGGTATTTATGGCGCAGGGTGTTTGATTACAGAAGCGGTTAGAGGCGAAGGCGGTTATTTAACCAACTCGGAGGGAGAGCGTTTTATGGAACGTTATGCACCCAATGCAAAAGACCTGGCATCGCGCGATGTGGTCAGTCGGGCGATTACCGTGGAAATTCAGGAGGGACGCGGCGTAGGTCCAAATAAAGATCATGCTTACCTGCATATTGAGCATCTTGATCCTGAAATTACTAAAGAACGCTTACCGGGTATTTTGGAAACATCCAAAATATTTGCCAATGTTGATGTGACTAAAGAACCTATTCCCATTTTACCCACAGTGCATTACAACATGGGGGGAATTCCAACTAACTACAAGGCAGAAGTCGTTACTTTAAAAGACGGTAATCCTGATAGCGTAGTGCCAGGGTTGATGGCTATTGGCGAAGCCGCTTGCGTTTCAGTGCATGGCGCGAATCGACTCGGTTCAAATTCATTATTAGACTTAATCGTTTTTGGACGTTCTGCTGCCAAACGGTGCGCTGAATTGATTAAACCGGGAATGCCACACAGTCCTTTAAAAGACGGTGCGTGTGATAAGGCTCTGGCGCGATTTGATCGTATTAGACAGGCTAAAGGCACAGAAAAAACAGCAGATATTCGCTTGAAAATGCAAAAAACCATGCAAAATCATGCCTCTGTCTATAGAACAGCTGATGTTTTGAACGAGGGGATTATTGCATTAGAAAAAGTAAGAGCCTCTTTTGCTAATGTTAGAGTTGAAGATTCATCACTGATATGGAATACAGATCTAGTTGAAACCCTGGAGCTGGATAACTTGTTAGACCAGGCCTATGTCACTATTAAAGCCGCTGAAAACAGAAAGGAAAGTCGAGGAGGACATGCCAGAGAAGATTATCCTGATCGTGATGATAAAAACTGGATGAAACATTCGTTGTTATGGTTAGCAGATGATGAGGTTAAAATTGACTATAGACCGGTACACATGTATACCTTAACCGACGAAGTTGACGTTATCCCACCTAAAAAGAGGGTTTATTAATGGTTGAATTTGCCTTACCCAAGAATTCTACTTTACAAAAAGGTAAAGAATTTCCTGCGTCTAAAAACGCGACCCGTATCAAACGTTTTGAAGTGTATCGCTGGAATCCTGACACCGGTGAAAACCCTCGAATTGATATATTTCATATTGATTTAGATAGCTGTGGTCCGATGGTGCTGGATGCGGTATTAAAAATAAAAAATGAAATTGATACCACGTTAGCCTTCAGGCGTTCATGTAGAGAAGGTGTGTGTGGTTCTTGTGCAATGAATGTCAATGGTAAAAATACCTTGGTTTGTATCAAAGCGATTGAAGACTATGAAGGAACCATAAAAATATTTCCTTTGCCTCATTTGGATGTGATTAAAGATTTAGTTGCAGATATGACTGATTTCTTTGCTCAATATGCTTCAATTAAACCCTGGATTGAAACTCAGACACCGGCGCCTGCCGATAGGGAACGCCTGCAAAGCAAAGAAGAGCGTAAAAAACTGGATGGCTTGTATGAATGCGTAATGTGCGCCTGTTGTTCTACCAGTTGCCCGAGTTATTGGTGGAATAGTGATAAATATTTAGGCCCCGCTGTTTTATTACAAGCGGCACGTTGGCTAGAGGATAGTCGTGATGAAAATGCCGGCGCGCGTTTAGATGAATTGGAAGACCCCTATAAACTTTATCGCTGTCATACCATTATGAGTTGTACTGATACATGCCCTAAAGGCTTGAATCCCGCAAAAGCAATTGCTGATATTAAAAAGTTGATGGTTATTCGTCAACAAGGGTAATTGTGGAGCCTTTTTCTAAATTAAAGTGGTTATGCCGTCGAGGGACAAAAGAACTGGATTATCTATTGGAAGGTTTTTTACTTAATCAATACAGTCAGCTGGAAAGTAATAATCAGGTTTTGTTTATAGAGCTGTTAGGCTTGCAAGATTCTCAGTTGATACTGTATTTATTAGGGAATCAGTTGCCTGAATCAACCGGGTTGGCAAAACTTGTTAAACAAATACGCAATAACGCAAACGTTTAATACCAAGCCTTCTGGTTTCTTTGTGACAGGGTGTTTGGTATTACATGCATTGGCTATTTTATCTGTTATGCTGAATTCACTGGCATGGATATATAAAGTCATATTGATTGCTTTGTTACTCATGAGTTTATGGGACTGTTTAAAACAAGACATTGGCAGAAAAGATTTTTCTGTACGGTTTAACCCGTTGCTTGGATGGGAAATAGCACGGTCAGGTAATGACTTCTGTGCTGCTACACTATTAAAGTCAACGGTTATTACGCCTTATTTAATTATTTTGCATTTTAAAATGCTTGATAACCGAAAGCACGCGGCTTTAATTGTTAAAGATGCAATGACTAAAAATGAATATAGGCAATTGCTGGTGAAATTAAAAGTTTCAGGCATATATAAAGGATAAAATATGAGTGAAACGAAAGGGACTCGCTTTCAAATTAACAAAATAAAAAACTTGCCTCCCTTGCCAGAAGCCAGTGTAAGGATACTTTCAGCAGTAAATGATCCAGGTATTTCAGTGGATGCACTGGTAAGTGTTATCTCTCTTTCGCCCGTTTTAGTCGCAAGGTTATTGGGGTTAGCCAATTCCTCCTATTTTGGCTGGGCTGGACATATAGAGGATCTTGGTGAGGCTATTGTTAAAGTTTTAGGGTTAAACCTGGTAAAAAGTTTATCGTTAAGTATTGTGTTAAATCTTGAGCTTGATGCTTCAAAATGCAAATTATTTGATTCAAACTTGTTTTGGAATAATGCATTGCTTACGGCACTTATTGCACAGAAATTAGCGCTATTTATAAAAGCCCCATTACCCCCCTTCAGTGTTATATATACCTCCGGTTTACTATTAAATATAGGGGTGTTAGCAGCCATTCATATCTCTCCAGCAATTCTTAATGAGGTTTTTAGTAAAACTGAAGAAGGAAAAAGTTCGGTTTCGGAACAAATGCATTTATCTTTTGGGATAACGCAGTATGAAATGGGGGGTATGTTACTCGAACGCTGGAAATTACCTGAGGTATATCAAACGGCTGTAAAGCAATTTCAACAGGCTGATTATGAAGGCGAGGAAAAAGTATTGCTTGACCTGTTATATTTAAGTCATGGGCTTGCGAAGTTGATTGTTTCTGACGAGAAAATTGATAGTGCTGTTTATTCTGATGTATTAAATAGATTCTCGTTATCAGCCAGGTTTTTAGATAACATTATCTCGGATGTAATTGAAAGTAAAGAGAAGATAAGCGAAATGGCAGTAAATATTAGTCATTAATCCTGGGTGAAAATATAAAAATAAAGTAGGGCGTAGACTGTGCACGATATTATTATTGATTTGATAGACTCGTTATCAGCAGTAAAAGACTTGTCAGAATTAAACTGCCAAGCGGATAGTGAAGAGCAATTAATTAAAGAGGTGTTAACTATTCTCATTCACAAGCGTGATATGGAAAGATGCTCGTTTTTTTTATTAAATGAGTCCGGGTATTTAATTAGTGTAGCTGGCCTGAGTTTTAATGAATTATCGAATGATTCATCGTCAAATTATAAATCATTACAGTTTAAAGTGGGCGAAGGTATTATTGGTGTAACTGCTCAGACAGGAGAAATACAAAATTGCCAAAACTGTTGGGAAGATGAACGATTTTCTACTGATGACGGGCAAAATAAAACTACCTTGCCGGGGTCTATAATATGCGTGCCTGTTTTTGTTACGGCTGATGAATTAGTTGGTGTGTTAAATGTTTCCCATCCTGAAACGTATCATTTTACTGAATGGCATATACGGATGCTTGATATATATAAAAATATGTTAGGGCAGTTAATGACTAACTATCGATTGTTCCAGGAAATGGAAACCCGGATTTTAACGCGAACCCTCAAGCTGGAAACCTCTTTAGCTGAGATTCAGGGCTTAAAAGATCATTATCAAAATATTTCTATGCTCGATCCATTAACAGGTCTGCATAATCGTCGTTATTTTTATGA
>CAYMPX010000081.1:0-1845 GCA_964392135.1 uncultured Methylomarinum sp. | reverse complement strand
ATATTTCTATGCTCGATCCATTAACAGGTCTGCATAATCGTCGTTATTTTTATGAGCATGTAGGCGTTGCAATAGCGAAAACGAAACGCTATGGCGAATCAATTTGTTTATTAATGTTAGATCTTGACCATTTTAAAGCAGTGAATGATAAATTTGGGCATATTTTTGGTGATGAGGTGTTAATAAAAGTTGCCGAGGTTTTGCAAAGTATCATTAGAGAGTCAGATGTCTTGGCACGATTTGGAGGAGAAGAATTTATTATCGTTTTTTCTAATACGAATTGTAATGATAGTGAATTATTTGCGGAACGTATTAGAAAAAAAATAGAGTCAATTGTCTGGCGTAAACAACAAGGCTTTTCTCAAACGATAAGTATTGGCTTGTACTATGTCGGTAATAAAAACGGTGAAACTGGCAAAGAAATGGATATTGATATTGGTAGACTTGTTCACTATGCAGACACTGCACTTTATTACGCGAAAGAATCAGGTCGAAATAGGGTGGTGAGGTTTACCGAGGATATGCTGGAAAAATAACTTAGTAAAAAACATTTTCACTTGTATAATTACTTCTTTTTTGACTGTTCCTGGTCATATCGTTATTACAATTCAAAAGAGAAATAGAATCTATGGCACTTCATTGTGGAATTGTTGGTTTACCAAATGTAGGGAAATCAACATTATTTAACGCCTTAACAAAAGCAACTATTGCGGCAGAAAACTATCCTTTCTGTACAATTGATCCCAATATTGGTGTTGTTCCTGTGCCAGACCTTCGAATGGATAAGTTGGCTGAAATTGTACAGCCAGAACGTACTTTACCAACCACAATTGAATTTGTTGATATTGCAGGATTGGTTGAAGGCGCATCAAAAGGTGAGGGCTTAGGAAATCAATTCCTGGGTAATATAAGAGAAACGGATGCGATTGTGCATGTAGTACGTTGTTTTGAAGATGACAATGTCATTCATGTTGCAGGCAAGGTTGATCCTATCAGCGATATAGAAGTGATTAACACCGAACTTGCACTCGCTGATATTGCTTCGGTTGAAAAGGCTTTACAACGTGCAACTAAAGCATCTAAATCTGGAAATAAAGAGGAACTAGCCAAAAAGCAGGTATTAGAAAAAGTATTTGCCCATTTAAATGAAGGCGAGCCAGTAAGGTCATTAGATTTAACAGAAGATGAAGTTAAATTAATCAAAGAATATTGTCTCATTACGAGCAAGCCAACGCTATACATAGCCAATGTACAGGATGATGGGTTTAAAGATAATCCCATGTTAGATAAAGTCAAAGCGTTTGCAGCTAAAGAAGGTGATAATGTTGTCGCTGTTTGTGCAGCGATAGAAGCAGAAATCATTCAGCTGGAAGAAGATGAAAAGCAAGAATTCTTAGACGATTTAGGGCTTGAGGAGCCGGGTCTAAACAGAGTTGTAAGAGCCGCTTATACTTTATTAAATCTGGCAACCTATTTTACGGCGGGTGTAAAAGAAGTCAGAGCATGGACAATCCCTGTTGATGCAACTGCACCACAAGCTGCCGGAGTCATCCATACCGATTTTGAAAAAGGCTTTATTCGAGCAGAAGTTGTGGCTTATCAGGATTTTGTGGATCATAAAGGCGAGCAGGGCGCTAAAGATGCTGGAAAATGGCGTCTTGAAGGTAAGGAATATAATGTACAGGACGGTGATGTGGTACATTTTAGATTTAATGTTTGACAACAGGTAAGTTGAAATATATAATTTCCGTTCTTTACAAGAGGCTGCTGTCTAGCAGCTCTTTCAAGAGATGGCGATATAGCTCAGTCCGGTTAGAGCGCGGGATTCATAACCCCGAGGTCCCA
>CAYMPX010000080.1:0-10893 GCA_964392135.1 uncultured Methylomarinum sp. | reverse complement strand
ATTATTGGCACACCGTATGCTGATATCTTTGCCATTGCCCTGGAAAATGCCGGACAAGTTTGGGTGATTGATTTAAAAGAGGGTTTTCCTGTCACTAAAATTAAAAATGTGGGGCGACATTTACATGATGCTTTCTTAACCCACAAAGGACGTAAGCTAATGATCGCGTCTTATGATGATAGTGTTGTGATAGCGATTGATTTAAAACAACGTAAAATCATCAAAAAGTTGAAGGCAGGCTGTGTTCCTCATATAGGGGGCGGTGCAGCGGTTAAAGTGGATGGTCGTACTTTAGGTTTTGGCACTAACTTTGGAACCTGCGAAAAAACAGTGGTCAGTGTCTGGGATCTGGATAAAATGGAATTGGTTAAACAGGTGCCTGTTTCCGGTGGCACAGAGTCTCCCGCAGCACATGCTAATGCACCTTATGTTGCAGTTGATATTATTACTAAAGACAGACGCGCACGTACCATTCAGTTGATTGATAAAAAATCATTGGAAGTGGTTAAAACATTGGATGTCGGTGGACATGCTTATTTTCCTGAATACAGCGCAGATGGTAAATTTCTTTATGTCAGTGCGGGGTATGCAGGTGATGAAGTGGTGGTCTATGATTCAAAATCACTGAAAAAAGTAGCTGCGGTACAAATGGAAAGCCCTGCCGGTATTTTCTCCAGAGGTCGTGTTAAGTACATGACGCGTGGTTTATCACCTGATGAAATGGAGTAACCCCATGAAGCCTCTATATTTAGCAATGCTATTAGCCGGGCTAACCATGGCTGGTAGCGCACAGTCTGCCAGTATTTATGCAGGTAAGGCGAAAGCGGCGGCTGTCTGTTCGCAATGTCATGGCATTAGAACAACCAGTGCAGATGCGCCTTTTCCTCCGCTAGCGGGTCGAGATCAGGCTTATCTGGAAATGGCTTTAAAGCAATATCGAGATAAAACCCGTATTTCAGAGATTATGAATAATGTGGCTGCCTCGTTAACTGACCGGGATATTAATAATATTGCGGCGTATTATCAGCGACTCGGCGCTCAATGAAGGTGATGATTATCGCACTGGCTTTTTCGGCTCGTGTAATAGCCGATCAGCCTGACCCACAAAGACAGCAAGAATTACAAAATATGCTGAATCATGATTGTGGGTCTTGTCACGGCTTAACCCTGAAAGGGGGGCTGGGTCCTTCATTATTAGCTGATGCGCTAAAAGATAAAAGTGATGCGTTTTTAGTTGATACTATTCTACAGGGCCGTAAAGGCACAGCAATGCCACCCTGGAAGCCTTTTTTAACTGAACCAGAGGCATTGTGGTTGCTTAGACAACTTAGAAATTAGCTATGTACCGATTGAAACGAGTGTAGAGCGGGATGAAGTCCGTTCTACACTTTGTTATCGCTTTGTCTCGATCTATTTTTATTCCCATTATGCTCAAATCATCACTCTTAACTCTTTGTATCCTGCTGTTTTCAAATAACAGCTATGCTGACTTACGTGCAACAGGCGATTTAGGTGTCGTGATTGAACGCGCTAAAGGCAGCGTCTTAATCATTAATACCACTCAACGCACTATATTGGCGAAAATACAGTCATTAGGTGATTTATCTCACGCCTCTGTGGTATTTTCCCGTGACCAGCGTTATGCCTTTGTCTTTGGTAGAGATGGCGGCTTAAGTAAAATTGATTTATTACAAGACAAACGGGTTAAACGTATTGTTCAAGCAGGCAATAGTATAGGTGGCGCCATTTCTCAAGACGGACAATTCGTTGCGGTGTCTAACTATACCCCGGGGGGAATTAAAATTTTCTCCACTGAATCATTGGCATTGGTGGCGGATATTCCTGCCGTCTATGGCGATAATAAACGCTCTAAAGTGGTTGGTTTAGTCGATGCGCCAGGGCAGCGCTTTGTTTTTAGTTTATTTGATGCCGGGGAAATCTGGTCGGTTGAGATTAAAAACCCTCTGAAACCCGTGATTCAAAAATTTAAACAAATCGGTAAACAACCCTATGATGCCTTATTAACGCCGGATGGGCGTTATTATCTAGCGGGGTTATTTGGTGAGCAGGGCCTGGCATTGCTGGATTTATGGGACATGGAATCGGGTGTTAAACGTATTTTGCCTAACTATGGTAAACAAGATGAAAAATTACCCGTGTATAAAATGCCACACCTGGAAGGTTGGGCAGTAGCGGGTGATTTACTATTTATCCCTGCTATAGGTCAACATGAAGTGCTAGTGATTGATAAACGGCAATGGACATTAGTTAAACGTATTCCGGTTATTGGTCAACCGGTATTTGTGATGGCAAGACCCGATGGTCGACACATCTGGGTAAACTTTGCTTTTCCAGATAATCAAAATCTACAGATTATTGATACGAAAGATTTAGCCATTATTAAATCGTTAACACCCGGTAAAGCTGTGTTGCACATGGAGTTTACGCCGCGAGGAGAAAACGTCTGGGTGTCTGTGCGAGATGATAATCAGCTGGTTGTTTATAACACCGCGAGTTTCAATGAAATAACACGCTTAGCTGCGGAAAAACCCAGTGGCATATTTTTTAGTTCTCGTGCGCATAAAATGGGTTTGTAAAGATGTTAGGTTCGTTGCACAAGCAATTATTAAATGAATATCAGCATGACTTTCCTTTGTCTCCCACGCCTTATCAAGACATTGCTGAATCACTCGGTGTCACTGAAGACGATGTGTTATCTATTTTTCAACAATTAACCGATGAAAAATTCATTGCCCGTATTGGTTCTGTGATTGCGCCTAATCAAATGGGCAATAGTAGTTTGATGGCAATGACCATACCTGCTGAACAATTACAAGATGTCGCTGAAATCATTAATCAATACCCTGAGGTAAATCATAATTATGAAAGAGAAAACCGGGTCAACCTCTGGTTTGTATTAATCGCCAGAGACCTTGAGCATTTACAGGCTGTGATTGCAGATATAGAACAAAAAACAGGCTTTAAAGCACTGTATTTGCCATTGTTAGCCGATTATTTTATTGATTTAGGCTTTGAGTTGGATTTTGATGATTGATCTGATAGACCGTCAATTAATAGAGTGTTTACAAAAGGGCTTGCCATTGGTGTCAAGACCCTATGCTTTGATTGGACAAGCGCTTGATATTGATGAAGAGGAAGTGCTTGGCCGTTTATCCCGACTTAAACAGCAAGGATTAATTAAACGTATAGGTGTGGTTGTGAAACATAGACGATTAGGTTATCAAGCCAATGCCATGGTGGTTTTTGATGTACCTGATCAGCGGGTTGCACAAATAGCCGGACATGTCAGTCAATTGGGTTTTGTAAATCTTTGCTACCAGCGACCACGTCGAGGTGAGCTATGGCCGTATAACCTTTATTGCATGATTCATGGAAAAAATAGAGATAAAGTGTTGAGTCAACTAAGTTATTTAATTAAATCTTGTGGTTTGGCACCATTTGATCGAGATGTTTTATTTAGTAAACAATGTTTTAAACAACGTGGCGCTATGTATACTATTTCAACACAGGAAAATGAGTGTTCCCATGGATGAGCTTGATAGACAAATTATTAATTATCTGCAACAAGGCTTTCCCATCTGCGAGTCACCTTATCAGCAGGTTGCTTTACAGTTAGGATTAACAGAAGCGGATTTGATTGCACGGATTACTGATTTATTAGCATGTGGTTTACTCACTCGCTTTGGCCCGCTATATCATGCCGAGAAAATGGGGGGCGCGTTGACTCTGGCTGCTGTAAAAGCACCAGAACAGGACTTTGATGCAATCGCTGAAATCATTAATAGCTTTCCCGAAGTGGCTCATAATTACGCCAGAGATAACCCCTTGAATATGTGGTTTGTGATTGCCACCGATGAACCTGAGCGGATAGCCAAAGTGATTCAAGGTATAGAACAGAAAACCGGATTATCGGTGTATAACATGCCTAAAATCAATGAATATTTTGTCGGTCTTACATTGGAAGCCTAATGATGATTGATGAAATAGATCGTCAGATTATTACCCTGACTCAAGCGGGGTTACCGTTAACCCCCCAACCTTATCAAGAAATTGCCGGGCAATTGGGTTTGAGCGCTGAAAGCGTGATGCAAAGAATGCAAGCCATGCAACAGACGGGTGTTATTCGTCGCATGGGTGTGGTACCTAACCATTATCGTTTAGGTTACAAGTTTAATGGCATGACGGTGTGGAATATTGCAGACCCGCATATTGATAGGCTAGGGCAGCAAGTGGGAGAGCTGGATTTTGTCAGTCATTGTTATCATCGCCCCAGACATCAGCCTGAATGGTGTTATAACTTGTTTGCCATGGTTCACAGTAAAACCGAAGAGGGTGTTAAAGCACAGATTGCAATAATCACTCAGTTATTAGGGGAATATAACCAAGGGCACGATGTGTTGTTCAGTCATCGTATTTTAAAGAAAACCGGGTTAAGGATAGGCAAGAATCATGTTTAGATTGAGCCAATATATGCGTGAGGTCTTGCACCCTACCGCATTAAAACCCACGCGAAAACCATCAGCTCCGGTGGTGATCTGGAATTTGATCCGTCGTTGTAATTTAACCTGTAAACATTGTTATACCACGTCGGCAGATATTGACTTTCCGGGTGAATTAACCACTCCGGAAATCTATAAGGTGATGGATGAGTTAAAAGCATTTAAAGTGCCGGTATTAATTTTATCCGGTGGTGAACCGTTATTGCATCCTGATATTTTTGATATATCCCGACGTGCTAAAGCGCTGGGTTTTTATGTGGCACTTTCCAGTAATGGCACTTTAATCACTCAGGATAATATTGCCCGGATTGCCGAGATAAATTATCAATATGTCGGTGTCAGTCTGGATGGTATCGGTGATACCCATGATAAATTCAGGCAAAAGCAAGGTTCATTTACAGACTCCCTGCGAGGCATTGGTTTATGTCGGGATCACGGTATAAAAGCCGGCATTCGTTTTACCTTGACGCAAGACAATGTGGATGATTTTCCTGCCATGTTAAAACTCATGGATGATGAGGACATAGATAAGTTTTATTTATCGCATTTAAATTACGGCGGCAGAGGCAATAAAAACCGTAAAGATGATGCCGGTTTTATAATGACCCGTGATGTGATGGATCAGTTGTTTGAGCAATGTCTGCAGTGGGAGCAACAAGGCATAGATCGAGAAATTGTCACCGGTAATAATGATGCCGATGCCGTGTATTTTTTACACTGGGTAAAGAAAAACTATCCTGAGCGCGCAGAACATTTGCACGCAAAATTACAGCAGTGGGGCGGTAATGCCTCCGGGGTTAATGTTGCCAATATAGATAATTTAGGCAATGTGCATCCTGATACATTCTGGTGGCATTACAACCTGGGTAATGTTAAACAACGTGCCTTCTCTGATATTTGGCAAGATACCACCGACCCTTTAATGGCAGGACTTAAACAAATACCCAGACCGTTACAAGGGCGCTGTGCAACATGTGATTATCAACACATCTGTAACGGTAATACCCGAGTCCGCGCGCAACAGGTCTTTGATAACCCGTGGGCGGAAGACCCGGGTTGTTATTTAGATCAGGATGAAATTAGACTATAAATTTAAGACGGGACACCTGAGACAATATAGACTCAAGACGAGGTTATTTTTACCATGAAGTACCTGAAGGTTCAATTTTTTCTTCAGTAGCTTCATGCTCTTCATGGTGAAAACCTGTCCCGTTTTAACTGACACGCAAATCCATGCTATCAATCGCATGTATTGGTGCATCATTGCCTGCCATTAAATCATTAATGGCAGCATAGACTAACTGATGTTGTTTAACCAGAGATAATCCATCAAATGCGTTTGAAACAACGCGTAAAGCATAGTGGCGTTCGCCTCCGCAAATGACTTCTACTTGTGCATTGGATATTTGTGTTTCAATGCGTTGTTTAATTTCGGCAGTTAAATCTGAAGATGTCATTCGCTGTGGACCTGTTCTGAAATTTAGAGAGTAGTATCATAGAGTGTAATGAAACAAAATGTAAGTGCAATTCTTGCAGGGTTGAGTTCTTGACAAGTCAGGCGAGACCAAAGTCTGTTACATACTGGCTATTATTGATAGATGACTAATTGGGCGATACGTTGGTCAATCTTTTTAAGCATATTTTGATATTTTGCACTATAAACGGATTCAAAGTGTTGTTTAAAAACAGTATGGTTCATGTTTTCGGGTAAGTCTCTTACCTCTGGCATAAAAGCCGTATAGTCTTTTATTTTAAACATTCGGTTTTGTAACCGTCTTGCTTCTTTTGGAGACGCGATAGCGGTTTTTCCAAAACGTAATCCTGCTCTATCGCCGGCTAAATCTATAAAGCTAAAACCACTGCCTTGTTTTGCATCATTAAGTTCTTTTTCTTGCCCTAAAATATGGGCCAGTGTTTCTGCGCCTGTGGCAGCAAGAACGGCAGAGATCATAAAGTGTTTCGCCATATCTGTTCTTTTATATAAAAAGGCGGGGTAATCTTTTTTTGTTTCCGGCGCGAGTTTAAAGGGTAAAAAAGCCTGAATTTCATTTTTATTTACATAACTGCTGATCGCAATAAGAACCGCACGGTTTTCTGCAATAGCGGTATCCATTGTTGATCGTTGATAGGCAAGTTCAAACAACGGTTGCAATAGATCGGCAAGTGATAAACGCCATTTTGGGTCATGTTGAGAAACAATATTGCTTAGGTGTTGCTGGTAAAAAATAACTGATTGATAGCTTTTATTATTTAAACTGAGTTTGTTGCCTGGATTTGAATTTTCTGTCGTGATGTAATTGATAGTTAATCGGTTGTTGCTTATCTGTATGTCTCTAATATGCTGAGCGGCAAGAATGTAATAATCTTTTAGAGGGGTGTATTTAATCATACTTTCAAGTAGTAACCCGGCAAACTCATCGGCAATGTTGATCCGTCCAATTTTAAGGGCATTAATAACAGGGTAGCCTTGTTGCTTGGTTAAATGAAAGCTAAAGTTAAGATATTTTCCAACGTTATTTTTATGTAATGGTAATGAAATCTTAAACTGTAAATGATCATTTTTAACCAAAATACTTGAGGTGCTGTGAGCGTAATAATTTAACAGATAACTGAGCGCAAGGTTGAGGTCTTTTTCATTGAGGGTAATGGTTTTTTGTGTGGGGGATGAACTGTGACTGATGATTTTTTTAGCTTTTTGAACATCAATATGATTGATAGACCTGTGGTCTTTGGTGATGGCGCGGTTATCAAGGCTGAAAAATAGAATCATTGCAAAAAGTAAGGGCAGCGCGGCAAAAATAAAGAAAAGTATACGAAGCGGCATAAGTACAGGGAATAAAGCAAGTATGAAAAAGTGTTTCATTCCCTGCGCTGTGTTATTTGAAGTCAAACAGGTATCCCGCAGAGCCGAGATATTCGGCCTCTATTTCAAGGTCTGTTTGAGTCAGAGGGGCATTTGCTAACCAATTATCAGCAAAATGCAGTGCAATGGTATGCGCCTGGATAGATATTTTAAACTTTGGTAAATCTTGAGACTGTCTATTACGATGCAGTAGTATGGCTAAACGTAAAACAATGGTGAGATAAGGTGCGTCTTTATTCCAGGGTTCAGGGAGCTTTTTAAAGCGAGAAAGTGAGAATTTCTTACGGTGAGTTTGTACCAGCTTGGCAAGTAAGTGCTGGTCTTGTCGTGAAAACCCGGCAAAGTCCCCATGTTCTATAATATAGGCACTGTGCTTGTGATACTGGTTGTGTGCAATATCTCGTCCTATTTCATGTAAGCTGACAGCCCAATGTAAAAATTGAGTGACGGTTTTACTGCTTTCTGTACAGTGGCGACTGTCTAATTGATGGAGAATGGTATTGACGGTCTGTGTTATACGGTCAGCATGATTTTTATCGGTATGATAATGTTCAGCAATGGTGGTGACTGTTTTAGAGCGGATATCATGGTCATAAATTCGACCTAATAAATCATGTACCAGACCTTCACGTAATGCCCCGTCAGACACGGTCATTTGATCAATGTCGAGTTTTTGGAAGGTGGCGTAAAGGATGGCAACACCACCTAAAAAAACCGGTAAGCGTTCATTGCTTAATTCAGGTAATTGCAGTTCATCGGTGTGTTTGCATTGGGTAATATGGGCAACCAGCTTTTCCAGTCCTTCTCGGGTAATGCCATTATTACTCCACTGTGTTGCCATTAGCACTTTATGAATAGAACGTAAACTGCCCGAAGCGCCAATGGCTTCATCCCAGCGTTTGCTATTAAATTTCCTTTGGAATGGGTCGAGCTTTTGTTGAGAAAAGAGTACTGCTTTTCTAAAGGCTCTTTTGCTAATGATGCCGTTGTTAAAAAACGTATTACTCACCGTAACACAGCCCATGTTCAGGCTTTCTTTGGTCTTTGCTGTGTCATTAACCCCAATAATATACTCGGTACTGCCTCCGCCAATATCCATCACAAATCGAGAATTGGCATTACTGCCTAAGCTATTGGCAACCCCTTGATAGATGAGCCGTGCTTCTTCAATGCCGGCAATAATATCAATAGGATGTCCTAATGCTTTTTCAGCTTTGGAAATAAATTCTTGTGCGTTTCTGGCCGTGCGCAGTGTGTTAGTACCGACAATTCTAACGCTACCTGCTGGAAAATCCTGAATCCGTTGACCAAAGCGTTCAAGACATTCTAACGCCTTTTTTTGAGTTTCAGAATCAAGGTTTCTATTGTTATCCAGACCGGAAGCCAGTCGTACCATTTCTCTAAGACGGTCTATGGTGCGTAGCTTACCATTTTCTAATTTACAAACAATCATGTGAAAGCTGTTAGAGCCTAAATCTATAGCGGCAACGCTAGAAGGTAGTTCGTTTGTCAAAGGTCTAATCCTGTATAATTCTGATAAAATTACTAGATTATATTTCATGCGGTTATAGATGCGTGAAGTATATCTAGTTCTAATGAGTAATTTAACTTATTTCTCTTTTCACGTTAAGTATTTTAGTTGCTATGAATGCATTATCTATTCAAAATTTAAAAAAAACCTATAGCAATGGCTTTGTTGCGCTTAAAGGCATAGACCTTGAAGTAGAGAGTGGTGACTTTTTTGCATTGTTAGGACCTAATGGCGCGGGGAAATCAACGGTGATAGGCATTATTAGTTCGCTGGTTAATAAAAGCAGCGGTTCTGTGACTATTTTTGGATATGATCTGAAAAAAGAGTCTGCGAAGGCAAAAAGCTGTATTGGTTTAGTGCCCCAGGAGGTTAATTTTAATCAATTTGAGACTGTCAGAAATATTGTGCTTAACCAGGCAGGGTATTATGGTATTCCAAGAAAACAAGCGATAAAAAATACTGAAAAGTGTTTGAAACAAATGTCGTTATGGGATAAAAGAGATACGGTTTCACGGCGATTATCGGGAGGGATGAAGCGCAGGGTGATGATTGCGCGTGCTTTAGTGCATTCACCCCGGTTATTGATTTTAGATGAGCCGACCGCAGGCGTGGATATCGAAATACGTCGATCCATGTGGGCGATGATGGAACAGGTCAATAAACAAGGAACCACTATTATATTAACCACACATTATTTAGAAGAGGCAGAGAGTTTGTGTCGCAATATAGCGATTATTAATGAGGGGTTAATTGTTGAAAAATCAGGGATGGCAGATTTACTGGCACGGATAAATAAAGATCATTTTGTACTGGATTTGGCAAAGCCTATCAGCCATATACCGACAATTGAAGGCTATGAATTGGAATTAGCAGAGAGTAAATCATTACATGTCTCTATCCCTAAAGGAAAAACCCTGAATACTTTGTTTCAGCAATTAACTGTAAACAATATTGAAGTGTTAAGCCTGAAAAATAAAACCAATCGTTTAGAACAATTATTTATGGATTTAGTGAATGAATAACGTCATTGCATTTAGAACGATTGTCTGCAAAGAAATTCGTCGGTTTACCCGTATCTGGCCACAAACTTTATTGCCGCCTGCGATTACCACATCACTTTATTTTATGATTTTTGGTCGTCTGATTGGTGAGCGTATAGGCAGTGTGAATGGCGTGAGTTATATGGATTATATTGTCCCGGGTATTATTTTAATGTCGGTGATTAGTCATTCTTACGCTAACGTGGTGTCTTCTTTCTATTCAACAAAATTTCAGCGTCATATAGAAGAATTATTGGTCGCTCCGGTACCTAACTGGATTATTCTATCGGGTTATGTCTGTGGTGGCATTGCGCGTGGATTATTAGTGGGTCTGGTGGTTACGGGTATCTCTTTATTATTTACCGATATGCGGGTTAATAATCTAACGGTAACCATTGCAGTGTATATTTTAACTGCCACATTATTTGCTTTAGCCGGCTTTATTAATGCTGTTTTTGCTGACAGCTTTGATGATATATCTATTATTCCTAACTTTGTATTAACGCCTTTAAGCTATTTAGGGGGTGTTTTTTATTCGGTATCGATGTTGCCAGATATATGGCAGGTTATATCATTAGCAAACCCCATTCTATATATGATTAATGCCTTTCGATATGGATTGATTGGGGTCACTGATGTCGATATACCGGTTGCTTTTGCAATTACAGGCGGCTTTATTGTGTTTTTAGCGAGTTTAAGCCTGTTTTTATTGCATAAAGGCATTGGAATTAAAAACTAAAGGGAAGCGCATCAGCTAAGGTTGGTTTGATGCGCCTCCTAACGTCGGCACATCCTACAGCAATATAAAGTGTAAATTGGAAAATGAAGGATGCCAAAAATACAAACCAAGGTTTGAACTCCAATAAACCAAGATTTTCAATGTGCTTAGGAACGAGGATTCAATAATACCCGAATCCTGACGGGTCTTTTGGCTCCACA
>CAYMPX010000079.1:0-11122 GCA_964392135.1 uncultured Methylomarinum sp. | reverse complement strand
TCTTTCCACTTTATAGAACAGCCAATACTGGCAATCTGTTTTTTGGGGCCGTGACCTGTTTGAGCTACTTGTTTCATGGCATCAAATAAATCTCTTTTAGCATCGGCTGGCGCAGTTTCTTTTGTGCTGGCATCTAAACGACCTCTGTATTGCAGTTCTTGTCTATGGTTATAACCAAAAAAATCAGGGGTGCAGATGGCACCAAATTGTTTTGCCACTTGCTGGTTTTCATCCAATAAATAAGGGAAGTCGAAATTGAGTTGTTTGGCCAGCAGACACATATTTTCAAAGGAATCTTCAGGGTATTGGCTGGCATCATTAGCAGAGATTGCAACTGTATTTATACCTAATGATGTGAGTTCTGTGCTATCTCTTAATAAGCGTTGCTGAATGGCTTTTACATAAGGGCAGTGATTACAGATGAACATGACTAACAAGCCTTTTTCACCCATACATTGCTTTAGTGTCCAGCGCTTGCCATCGGTACCGGGAAGTTCAAAATCAGGTGCTTTTGCACCAAAGTCACAAACGGGAGGATTTAATGAGACCATGTTTCACCTGCATATTCGTTTATAAAATTTAATATTTAAGCTATATTTGACATCGATAGCATTAATTATGAATTGGATTCTAATGTACAGTAAATTAAAAATTCTTTGTATCATTTTTTTGTTTTTTTCTGGCGTTTCTAATGGGTATGCGCTGGATAAAAAACCACGGACGATGGATGAATTACAGGTTCTGATTGATGTATCGGGCAGTATGAAGCATAACGATCCTCATAACTTGAGGATAGCTGCGGTTAAATTATTAGTTAATTTGCTACCTGAGGGCACAAAAGCGGGAATCTGGTTGTTTGCTGAGGATAGTAAAGTATTGGTAGAGATGGGTGAGGTGAATGAGCAATGGAAAAAGAAAGCCTTATCAAGGATAAAAAGAATACATTCAGCCGGGCTTTTTACCCATATTGAGAATGCCATAAAAAAATCAGCTCAGGCATGGTTTGAGTCATCGGAACAGCAAAACCGAAATTTAATTTTATTAACCGATGGTGTGGTGGATGTATCAAAAGATATTATGCAAAGCGCTGAGTCCAGAGAAAGGGTTTTGGTTGAGCTAGTGCCTTTGTTGCAGCAAGCGGGGGTAAACATTCAGGCAATTGCTTTGTCACGGCATGCGGATGTGGCGTTATTGGATAAGCTGGCTTTTGATACTAATGGTTGGTCTGAAACGGCAGAGTCTGCGGAACAGCTGCAAAAAATATTTTTTAAGATGTTTAAAAAAGCTATACCTCAGGATACCGTACCTATTAAAGACAATATGTTTACTGTCGATGAGGCCATTAATGAGTTTTCTGTACTTGTTTTTAAATCAACAGCTGCCTACGCCACCCAATTAATTACCCCCGATAATAAAAAAATACGCAGTGATAAAAAAGAAAACAATGTAGCCTGGGTCAATGAAAAAAATTATGATTTGATTACCATTAAAAAACCACAACCAGGAAACTGGCGAATTGTTGCAAAAATCGACCCTGATAATCAGGTGATGATTGTAACCGATTTGAAATTTCAAGTGGATGATATCCCGAGTTATATATCGGCAAAAGACGCTGTGGATTTGATGGCTTTTTTTACTGAGCAACAGCAGTTAATTAGTCGGGGTGATTTTTTAAGTTTAATTGATATTTCTGTTGAACAGACCGACCCCCTGGGTGTTAAAAAACAATGGAAAATGCAACCCGTGCCTGGAAAAGAGGGGTTGTTTAGCCAGACAATAGCGGCTAATTTTGCTGCGGGTAAACATACGATTAAAATCATTGCCGATGGTAAAACCTTTCAGCGAGAAAGTATAAAAACCATTAAAGTAGTGGACAGCCCTATTGTGGTAGAAAAACAGGTTAATCAGGCAGAAGGTACAGTGACCTTGAAACTGATACCTGATGAGAGCCTTGTGAATACTAACATGATGACAGTGCAGGCTGTTATTAATCAGACAGGCAAAGCGGTTGAAAAGAGAATAATAGAAAAAATAGAGGGCAAATGGGAGCTGGTTGTTGCTGCACCTGAGTTAGAGGGAAGTAAAGTCATTAATTTTTCTGTTATGGCTCATACGGTGCAGGGACTTGCCATTTCACCGGATATAAAGCCTGTGCTGATTGAGGATAGTTTGTTTTCTGGTGTTAAGGCGGGAGGGGTCGAAGCGGTTGCTGAGGTTGAATCCGAAATCATATCAGAGCTTGATGTCGTCGCTGAAGAACAACTGCCAGTCGCTGAGGATGAGGCTGTTAATTGGGGATTAACATCAGCAATAGCACTTGCTGTTAATAGTGTTTTGCTTGTTGCAGGCTTTTTTCTATTTAAATTCATTAAAAAGAAAGAGCAAGAAAAACAACAACAATTATTGGGTAGATTAGAATAATGATGGAACTGAATTCTGTATGGGGTGTTTTGCTTATAGAGGGCTTTATGGCTTTAACGCTGCTGGTTATTGTTTTTGTTTTGCTCTCTAAAAAGAAAAAGGCAGCTGAGCATACGGCAGCTTATGATTTGATTGATAAGTTGGAAGAAAGTAAAAATATTAATGCTAAAAAGTTAAGGGCAATGATTTTAGAGCATTGCGCGGTTGAACCGGATGTATTAACAGAATTGTTGGGCAAAATTAATCAGAATGAACAGCAACTATATAAACAAATTCTACACATTTTTTTAAACAGGGATATGCGTTTACTTGATGATTTGGATCAGTATATTGCGGGGCTTTCTGAACCTTATTTTACAATGTTGGAATTTACCTCAAATAAAGCGGCTGTCTCGCTGGAAAAGCAAGAAAAACAGAGTGAGGATAAGGTCGAGGTTGAGCGGCTTATGCGCGTAAATAAAAAATTGGGGGCGCAGTTATCCGAGGCGATGGCAACGATGGATGAAGTTTTGGAGGAATATACCCGGGTATTTAGTGGCACGCAAACAGAATTAGAGTTAAAAAATAGCAGTAAAAAGATGTTTGAAATTTTTAGATATGCAGAGCAACGGGTTAAATCCTCTGTTAAATAACAGGTTGTAAATACGATGAATATGACTTTAATGGTGTTGCTTATTGAGGTTGGGGTTGCCTTACTCGGTATTGTTGCTGTGATAGTTTTTTTTAGCTGGAAAAAGAAAAAAATGCAAACTGCTGGTTTTGAACTGTTGTTGAATAATATAAAAGAAATTAAGGATGAGCGAAAAGCACAGTTAATTCAGTTTTTAATGGATAGTCATGCTCTACCCGAAGAGGAAGCTACCGAGTCGGGTGAGTATATGATTGAAGCAGAAAAGCAGTTTTTAGCGCAATTTGTGAAACAACAATTAGAGCAAAAACCGATGACTGACTTTTATCAGAATTTATGTGAATTGTTAGATCAGTATTTATATTTTATACCAAAGGCAAAGACTAAAGCGATGCCAAAAACGGTATTAAAAAAACAGCCTGTTTTTGAGCAGGCAACTGAAATAAATGAGAGTGTGCTTGATGACTTGGATGTTATAGAACCGGTAACGGATGTAACGGAAGAGCCTGGTTGGGGGGAGGCATTTGCCGAATCTGGCGATACGGTTGATGAGTCAACAAAAGAGGCTTATGAATCAGGGCTAAAGAATAGTGATTGAGCGGGTAAATTAAAAACTGAGTTATGTTGTCTAAAATACCCTGTAAGACAGTTGTACTGTAGATACCAACCGCCTTCAATAATGGGGCTATACCGAAAATACAATTTCTATTGAAATAATACCGCGACACTTACCATGACGGCACTTGCTAAAATAGCCCAGACAGTTCCATTATGGTTTTTTTCCATTTGTTGACGTAAATTAGCTATTGCTTTGGTTTGCTTGTTAATTTGTTGTTTGGTTTGACTTGCACTGTCTAAGGCCTGGTAAACCAGCGTAGGCATTTCTGGGAAATGTTCTACAATTCCCGGGAACTGTTTTACCATTTCCTTGAATTTTGCTTTAGGCCCTATGCGTTCATGAAACCAGTCTTCGAGGAAAGGTTTTGCTGTTTGCCATAAATCCAGTTCTGGATATAACTGGCGACCTAGTCCTTCAATATTTAATAATGTTTTTTGTAATAACACTAATTGTGGTTGTACCACCATATCAAAGCGTCTGGCTGTCTGGAATAAACGCAATAACAATAAGCCAAAAGAGATATCCTTTAATGGCTTATCAAAGATAGGTTCACAAACACTGCGGATAGCAGATTCAAAATCCTCTACTCGGGTATCAGCAGGTACCCAGCCTGATTCGATGTGCATATCCGCGACACGGCGATAATCACGATTAAAAAAGGCAAGAAAATTTTCAGCCAGATAACGCTGGTCTGATAAAGACAAGGTGCCTACGATACCAAAATCAACGGCGATATATTTGTCGGGAATTTCAACAAAGACATTACCCGGGTGCATGTCCGCATGAAAGAAATTATCACGGAACACTTGAGTGAAGAAAGTTTCTACCCCGCGTTCTGCCAGTAATTTAAAGTTGGCATTTTTTTGTTTTAATTGTTCAATGTCACCGACGGGAATACCATAGATTCTTTCCATGACCAGTACCTTTTGACGGGTAAACTGCCAGTGAATTTCAGGAATATACAGCGAATCCGAATCTTTAAAGTTATCGCGTAGTTTAGTGGCATTGGCAGCTTCTCTCACCAGATCTAACTCATCTAACAGGGTTTTTTCAAACTCTGCAACCACTTCCAGAGCGCGTAAGCGTTTGGCATCATCCCAGAATCGTTCGGCTAAGCGTGCTAATTCATAAAGTAGACCAATATCTGATTTAATTCGGCTTTCAACATGGGGTCTTAAGACTTTAACCACCACTTTTTCCCCACTATGTAACGTGGCAGTGTGAACTTGGGCAACCGATGCGGATGCCAGTGGTTCATGGTCAAATTCAGCAAATGCTTCGGTAACAGACATACCTAATTGCTCTTCAATAACCTGCAGAGCCTGTTCGTTAGGGAAAGGGGGGACTTTATCCTGTAGTTTAACCAGTTCATCTGCAATATCGTCTGGTAGTATGTCTTTTCGTGTCGATAAGGCCTGACCAAACTTGATATAGATGGGTCCCAGGTCTTCCAGTGTTTTACGGATTCTAACGCCACGCGGCTCTGAAGGTTTTCTTCCCCAATAATTAGGTGAAAAAACAGCAAGAAAACGAACAGGGCGGAATAAATGTGTTTTTAAAACGATTTCATCTAAACCATGGTACATCATGACCCAGTTGATATGGATTAAACGCATTAATATTTTTGGATGAACCACAGTATTTCCTTATGATGTTTTTAATTGCTTGATACGAGCGTCTAGACGGTCAAAATCAGCGCGTATTTTATCCACTTGTTGATAAAAAATATCGGCTTCAGGACCCGCCGGAAGATCCCGCGTCTCTTCTTGTAAAAACTCTTTGCTATTGAGTTTAAATGTTTCCAGGGTTTCTTGAGACCAATTCTGACTGCTACGAAATAGATTGCCTATTTTATGCGCAATAATATCCCCGGTAAAATAGGATAGTTTTTCTTCTAAATCAATATCAAGCCGGTTAAAAATCTGTTGGAATTTCTGAGCAACCCGGGTATCGCCTTCAATGGTCACTTCACCGCTAAAAAGTGAGTGCATGGGGGTTGAGCTCAAGCCCATTAAGCCCAGCGCAGATAAAGTGCCACTCAGTGTGGCATCAGCATCCGATGTATAGCTTTCTAATAATTGAATTTTATCTTTCGTTGGACAAAGATAAACTGTTTCGTTAAACGGTAGAATATTGATAGCGATTACTTTATTCGCCAAAGGCGTTAAAAATACACTGACATCTTCATCCAAAGACAAGTATTGGTTCAAGGCGGATTCTAGTGCAGTTATTATGAGGGGTTTAATTATCATTTGGCATTCCACGGGTATTTTGCGATTGTCGTGACGAGGACGTGCGTTCCTATAGGGTAGGTGACTGCCATCAAGTTAAGGAGTAAATATTGAAAATCAAAATGCCAGGTTGAGTTAGTTTTCGCTACGCTAAAAAATCCACACTTCGCTCGGTTACGGATACGGAATTTATAGCGAGTTGATTTTTGTCGATAGCAAGGCACTGAAACGGGCGCATAGCAAGCTACGTAACTATTTCAATAACGTAGTCTTTCGGCAAAAATCAACCGATAGGGAACTGCATCCGTGACCGTGCGAAGTATAACCCAACCTGTTATGAAAATTAAAATTTATAGCCTCTATGTACAGCAACAATTCCCTGGCTCATGTTGAAATACTCACAGCGCTCTAGCCCTGCATGTTCCATCATTTCTTTTAATTCATCTTGTTTAGGATGCATACGAATAGATTCTGCAAGGTAGCGATAGCTGTCTTCATCTTTGGCAATAAATTTACCAATTTTAGGTAATAATTTGAATGAGTAAAAGTCGTAAACTTTTTCTGTGACTTTATCAATAGGGTGAGAAAATTCTAATACGATAACACGTCCACCGGGTTTAAGTACTCGGTACATGGAACGTAAAGCCGCATCTTTGTCCGTGACGTTTCTTAAACCAAAAGCAATACAGACACAATCAAAAGTGTTGTCTTCAAAAGGTAAGCATTCTGCATTGACTTGCGCATAACGGATGTTGCCGACCAGTCCGCGATTAATTAAACGGTCACGACCGGTACGTAACATTTCAGAATTAATATCCGCTAGAACGATAGAACCTTCTTTACCGACACGTTTTTCAAATAAGGTGGTTAAATCACCTGTGCCGCCGGCTAAATCTAAAATTTGGTCGCCATTTCTTACATTGGCTAATTGAATAGCAACACGCTTCCATATACGATGAATGCCTAAAGACATTAAGTCATTCATCACATCATAGTTGCTGGCAACTGAGTCAAATACACCGCGAACCATGTTGACTTTATCATCGGTAGCTACATTTTTATAGCCAAAATGGGTTGTGTTTTCATTTGTCATAATATTACCTATGTTTGTTGCGACTCATGGCGCGACTGTCCGCTGCTTTTTAGTTCTGCAAGATAGTTAGCCCAGAGTGTTTCGTATTCAGAGCCTAGCTTGTACAACAAATCCCATGAATAAATACCGGTGCTATGACCATCGGTGAAGGTCGGTTGAATACCGTAATTACCCATGGCTTGTATGGCTGATATATTGACATTTTCTTTGCCTGTTTGTAGAATTTCTTGCCCGGGTGCATGACCTAATGCTTCCGCAGAAGGTGTATAGACCCGCAAGTATTCACAAGGTAGGTTAAAGCTTTCGCCATTATCAAAGCTTACTTCAAGAACATGAGAAAGCTGATGTAACTTAATGTCCGTGGGCGTATGGTTTGTGGAATCTACTGATAATCTCATTTTATAGAATGTAACGACTTAGATCTTCGTCTTCAGCAAATTCAGTTAAATGTGAGTCAACATAAGCAGCATCAATGGTAATGGTTTTTTCTACTCTGTCCGGCGCACTGAATGATATTTCTTCCAGTAAGCGTTCTAAAATGGTATGCAGTCTTCTTGCGCCAATGTTTTCGGTGGTTTCATTCACTTGCCAACCTAATTCAGCAATACGTTGAATACCATCGTCAGAAAAAACCAGATCAATCCCTTCCGTTTTAAGTAATGCCTGGTACTGCTCTGTGAGTGAAGCATCAGGTTCCGTTAAAATGCGTACAAAGTCGTCGGCTGAAAGTGCATTAAGCTCAACGCGAATAGGGAAACGACCTTGTAATTCAGGAATTAAGTCCGAAGGTTTGCTTAAGTGAAATGCGCCCGATGCAATAAATAGAATATGATCCGTTTTGATCATGCCGTATTTTGTACTTACCGTACTGCCTTCGACTAAAGGTAACAAGTCACGCTGTACGCCTTCGCGGGAAACTTCACCGCCGCCACCGCCTAATTCAGAGCGTTTGCAAACTTTATCAATTTCATCCAGAAAAACGATACCATTTTGTTCAACTGCCTCAACCGCAGACAGTTTGATTTCATCTTCGTTAACCAGTTTAGAGGCTTCTTCTTCCTGTAGTGCTTTAAGCGCATCAGAAATCTTCATTTTACGTGTTTGGGTCTTGCCACTGCTTAGGTTTTGAAACATCCCTTGCAGCTGGCTAGTCATGTCTTCCATACCAGGAGGTGCCATGATTTCAACACCCATGGAAGGGGCGCTGACATCAATTTCAATCTCTTTGTCGTTAAAATCACCTTCACGTAATTTTTTACGCATCTTTTGACGTGTGGAGGCTTCGGTATCAGAAATCATACCGCCTTCAGCCGCAGGTAATAGAATATCCAGCACCTTTTCTTCAGCAGCATCAGCCGCCCGGTTTTGTACTTTTTCCATTTCGGTCATACGATTCATTTTGACCGCCGTATCCACTAAATCACGAATGATGGATTCAACATCACGACCGACATAACCGACTTCAGTGAATTTTGTCGCTTCTATCTTAATAAACGGTGCATTGGCTAAACGCGCTAAACGGCGAGCAATTTCTGTTTTACCGACCCCGGTAGGCCCAATCATTAAGATATTTTTTGGGGTTATTTCTTCACGTAATTCTTCTGTAACACGCATTCTACGCCAGCGATTACGCAAGGCAATAGCAACAGAGCGTTTGGCGCTGGCTTGACCAATAATGTGTTTATCCAGTTCACTTACAATTTCTTTTGGTGTCATTTGACTCATTTCTATTTACTCTTGGTCATTGCTTGATTCAGCATCTAATTCTTCAATACGCAGGTTATGATTGGTGTAGATACAGATGTCTGCGGCAATATGTAGCGATTTTTCTACAATGTCTCTGGCGCTTAAATCGGTATTTTCCAGTAATGCAAGTGCTGCGGATTGTGCAAATGCACCGCCTGAGCCAATCGCCATTAAGTCATGTTCGGGCTCTATCACGTCACCTGTACCCGAAAGGATTAAAGATGTTTTTGAGTCTGCGATGGTTAATAGCGCCTCTAATTTACGTAAAGCACGGTCAGTACGCCAGTCTTTTGCCATTTCAACAGCGGCACGGGTTAAATTACCCCGGTGTTTCTCCAGCTTTCCTTCGAAATGTTCAAATAAAGTAAACGCATCCGCCGTTGCGCCTGCAAACCCGGCAATGACTTTGCCGTGATATAAACGACGTACTTTACGTGCATTGCCTTTCATGACCGTATTTCCTAAAGAAACCTGACCGTCACCACCAATGACTACTTTGCCGCCTCGGCGAACTGAAAGTATTGTTGTGCCTCTAAAACTCACTTTATACCTACTTGGAAAGAATAAATCGGATAATTTTACATGTTCTCAGTTAGCTTGGGGGAATTTAATAGCTAATAAAAATTAATAGTGGATTTTCGGCTACCAACTTAAGACGGGACACTAGAGAATGTAGGCTCAAAAAAATGATTCTCTTACCATGAAGAAAATGAAGGGTTTATCTTTTTCTTCGCCCATAATTTATAAACAGATTTTCAAAAATCAAGGTATGACGGAATTTTATTTAACTATTATTATAGAAAACGCGTAGAATACGCCCCCTTTAAAAACTTTATATATAGCCTGCAACGCATTCAATATTGTCTTTGTCTTAATTGATTGAGCGAGTCGTTGCTGGTGTACTTCTATCTGGAAAAAATAATGCTCTCAACCGCAAATATCACCATGCAATTTGGCGCTAAGCCACTATTTGAAGACGTATCCGTTAAATTTGGTAACGGTAATCGTTATGGACTCATTGGTGCCAATGGCTGCGGAAAATCAACCTTTATGAAAATTTTGGGAGGAGATTTAGAGCCTTCTGCCGGCAATGTCTCGAAAGACCCGCATGAGCGTATCGGTAAATTAAAACAGGATCAGTTTGCTTATGAATCCTATGCCGTGGTTGATACTGTTATTATGGGACATGAAGAATTATGGGCGGTTAAAGCTGAACGTGATGCCATTTATGCCAAAGCTGAAATGACTGAACAGGATGGGATGCGTGCAGGAGAGCTGGAATCTGAATTTGCTGAAATGGATGGTTATTCGGCTGAGGCGCGTGCGGGTGAGTTGTTATCGGGGGTGGGGATTTCCATTGAACAGCATTATGGTTTGATGAGCGAAGTGGCGCCAGGCTGGAAATTACGGGTTTTACTGGCGCAGGCACTGTTTTCTGAACCGGATATTATGTTGCTGGATGAGCCAACAAACAACCTGGATATTAATGCCATTCGCTGGTTAGAAGGTGTGCTGAATGAGCGTAACTGTACCATGGTCATTATTTCGCATGATCGTCATTTTCTCAATAGCGTGTGTAGTCATATGGCTGATCTGGATTATGGTGAAATACGCATCTTTCCAGGGTCTTATGATCAATACATGACTGCTGCTACCCAGGTTATTGAATCCATGCAGTCAGAAAATGCCAAGAAGAAAGCACAAATTTCTGAGCTTAAAGCCTTTGTCAGTCGTTTTTCTGCCAATGCGTCAAAATCAAAGCAGGCAACATCACGGGCAAAACAACTGGAAAAAATTGATTTAGCCGAGA
Organism: uncultured Methylomarinum sp.; assembly: GCA_964392135.1. Taxonomy (GTDB): domain Bacteria; phylum Pseudomonadota; class Gammaproteobacteria; order Methylococcales; family Methylomonadaceae; genus QPIN01. The sequence continues at coordinate 574 of CAYMPX010000079.1, read as the reverse complement.
TAAAACCCTCTAGTCGTCAAAATCCTTTTATCCGTTTTGAACAAAATAAAAAATTACACCGTTTAGCACTTGAAGTCGAAAGTTTGGGTAAAACTTTTGATCAGGAGCTATTTAGTGATTTTAACTTAATGGTGGAAGTCGGGGAACGTGTCGCTATTATTGGGCAAAACGGTATAGGTAAAACCACATTGTTGCGATGCTTGATGGGTGAGCTTGAGCCAACAGCTGGTAAGGTAAAATGGTCTGAGAATGCAGATATTTCATATTGTGCCCAGGATCATGCGCCTGATTTTGCATCAGAAATGCAGTTATTTGAATGGATGGAACAATGGGGTAAGCCCAGTGATGATGATCAGGTGATTCGCGGTACCTTGGGGCGTTTATTGTTCTCGCAAGATGAAATTGATAAAAAAGTAAAAGTGCTTTCCGGGGGCGAAAAAGGCCGGATGATTTTTGGCAAGCTAATGCTACAACGTGCCAATATTATGCTGATGGATGAGCCGACTAACCATTTGGATATATCCGGGGCTGGTGTTGCCGCAGTGGTTGCTCGAGCAAGACAACGCTTGGGTCA
>CAYMPX010000078.1:4390-11160 GCA_964392135.1 uncultured Methylomarinum sp. | reverse complement strand
CCGAGTAGATATAAAATCTGTTTTTTCTCTTCCAGCCCTTGCGCCGCATGTTTGAAAAATGACACCACCTGTTCAATCACATCTTCCATGCCATAAAATTCACGAAATGCAGGGTAAATTTTAATCACTTTATTTGAGAACAAACGGCTTAAGACGGGATCGTTATGCGTATCGAATAGTTCCGGTTCCCCGATAGCCGCCAGCATACGTTCAGCCGGGCTGGCATAGGTCATTGGATCTTGCTTACACAAATCAAAATAGTCTTGAAGCGTTAAGTCCTCTTCCCTGGATTCTTCAAATTTCGATGTATAATGTTCAAAAATACTCATAAACAACCCTCTCTGCACTCATCTCATAAACTTGAGATACATAGCCATAGACCACAAACTTTTAAATTATCTCCATCTTAATTAAAAGATTTTTTTAAAATGCTTTAAATCAAGGAGGTGTGTGGCCAAGCAAGGTCGAAACTTTAACTGGTGGAAGCTCTGCCAAGGAACGTGTATGAAGTGATTTCGGCAACTTTGGGGGACGGATCTTTAGTCCGCCTTTTATAATGCAGGCTAAAAACTTGAGTAGTAGGTCAAATCTGTTGTTTTCTCTGTTTCAGAAGACTGCGAAACAGATTCTTTATTGCACCACTATTAGTCGGCAGCTAAATTATTGATGATGAAAAAAATTGTAAAACAACAGATTTGACCTACTATACTAAGATGCATACGTTATTTTATGCATGTTCCTAAGGTAAACCCCGTCTAGTTGGAAATCAATAGTTTTATTCAATTTAAACATTAACAGTTCTTGCATTGCAAAATTCGTTTTGAACCGGCTAATTTCAAGCTTTTTTGAGAGTAAAAATTCAGAAAAAATTTAAACTATAAAAACTGTGGTTTTTCAAAATGGTTGGGGTTTATAATAAAAAATGAGTTGAATGGTTACCCTGTAAGTTTGGTTGGCTACTCTGAGTCCAATTGCTTTGAATTTCTATGAAGAGTGCTTGAAAATGACTTAATAATTCTATTTTCTTTAAGGTAATCAATCACTTGATCTGCACACTCTTCAATGCTTAATGTGACTGTATTGATAGTATTTTCAGGTGATTCAGGTATCTCATAACTAGAATCTACACCCGTAAAATTCTTGATTTCACCTTTCCTGGCTTTTTTATATAAGCCTTTAGGGTCACGTCTCTCACATTCTTCTATTGGTGTGTCCATATAGATTTCAATAAATTCATGACCTTGTACTAATTCCCTAACCATTATTCGATCTGCTTTAAAAGGAGAAATAAAAGCAGTTATCACAATTAACCCGGCATCGACCATTAACTTAGACATTTCACCGATGCGACGGATATTTTCTACTCGATCCTCATCCGAAAAACCGAGGTCTTTATTTAAGCCATGCCTGACATTATCGCCATCCAATAAGTAGGTGTGATGGCCTAATTCAAATAATTTTTGTTCAACGGCACTAGCGATTGTTGATTTACCTGATCCACTAAGTCCAGTAAACCATAAAATACAAGGTCGCTGTTGTTTCTGTTTACTTCTCTCATCTTTTGTCACATGATGTAAATGCCAAACGATATTTGTTGTGGTCATTGTGAAAACCTTTAGTTGTTTCTATAAATTGACGTATTTTTATTGTTTTTATCGAAGACACTATTACTGCAGTATTTTATTGACAGCGATGATATTTATCATCAAAACGCACAATATCATCTTCTCCTAGATAACTGCCTGATTGTACTTCAATGATTTCAAGTGGCACTCGTCCTGGATTGTGCAATCGATGTTTATGACCTACGGGAATAAAAGTAGATTCATTTTCAGTTAGCAACATAACCTTATCATCACAAGTGACTTCAGCAGTCCCTGTTACGACAACCCAATGTTCAGCGCGATGATGATGCATTTGTAATGATAATGAAGCACCCGGATTAACGGTAATACGTTTCACTTGAAAACGTTTGTCACTGTCTATACTGTCGAAATACCCCCAAGGGCGATAACATAAACGATGGTTTTCTGCTTCAGGTCGTTTAGCTTTAATTAAGCGATTAACAATAGTCTTTACATTTTGAGCACTGCCTTTACTGGCCACCATTACTGCATCAGCCGTTTCTACCACAACGATATGATCTAAGCCTAATACCGATACCAGTCTATGTTCACTATAAATACAAGCATTTTGCACGTTATCAATCATCACATCACCGTGCAAAACATTATTATCTGGATCTTTTTCAGTACATTCCCATAACGATGACCATGAGCCAACATCACTCCATCCGGCATCAAGTGGTACCACAACTGCTCTGTTAGTTTTCTCCATAACGGCATAGTCTATGGAATCAGAGGGGCATACTTTAAAACTCTCGCTATCTAAACGAATAAAGTCTAAATCCACTTGACTTTTTTCTAATGCTTCTCGACAACGATTAAGAATATCAGGTGAAAATATTTCCAGTTCAGTGATTAAAGTAGAGGCTTTAAACATAAACATGCCGCTATTCCAGTAATAGTCACCTGAAGCGACATAATTGACAGCCGTATCTAAATCAGGTTTTTCCACAAAGGCTTTTACTTTACTGATAGTATTTTTCTCATCCGCTTGAATATAGCCATATCCTGTATTGGGTGATGTGGGTACAATGCCAAAGGTTACAAGTAAACCCGCTTCAGCTTGAGCTTTTGCTGCTATTATGGCTTGATGAAAGGTCGAGGTATCATGAATAACATGGTCGGCTGCAAGCACTAATAAAACAGGGTCTTCACTCGCGTTCATTGCCTGGAGTGCAGCAACAGCTAAAGCGGGTGCGGTATTACGACCAAATGGTTCCAGTAAAATCGTTGGATTTTTAATAGCCAGTTCTTGAACCTGCTCGGCAACCATAAAGCGATGGTCATTATTACAGATGACAATAGGTGGCTGAATATCCGTTAAACCCTCTAAGCGATGCAAAGTGTCTTGAAATAAAGTATTATCACCAAATAAAGCAAGGAACTGCTTAGGCTTATGTTTTCTGGATAAAGGCCATAGACGTGTACCGCTACCACCGGATATAATTACTGGGATCATAAAACCTACCTTTGTTATTTTTTATATTCTATTAGTTTCCACAGGTTTTGTGGTAACTCATTTAAAATGCCTTGTGTTTTTGTGACGCAGCGCATCACAGTTTTGCGTTCCCACAAAGTTTATTACAAACTGATGTTACGCAAAAAATCATTGAGAAAAAATTTATCACTTTCTCAGTAATGAGGTGATGGAAATAAAAACAGACGTTGTAGAACTCTATAGTGATTACCTTATGGTATCGTTCAATTATATCACTGTGACAGGGTTGTCAAATGCATTAAATGGGCAAATAAGTCACGATAAAAAAGGCGACTATTTAATATCAAGCTCCTTAACCTTTCGCGTCAGGGTGTTTCTACCGTAACCAAGCAATACGGCGGCTTCATTTTTTTTACCTGCAGTATGTCGTAACGCAGATTTAATCAATACTTTTTCGACTTTAGCAACAATCGTTTTAGCAATATCCGCTTGATTGCGTATTAATTGCTGCGTTATCTCATTTTCTAACAAGGCTTCCCAGCCAGCACTTTCACTTAAGTTACACTCTTTTTCATGATGTTTTAGCTCTGGCGGTAAATCCTCTAAATGGATTTCTCTTCCTGCTGCCATAACCGTTAACCAGCGACAAATATTTTCCAGCTGTCTCACATTCCCCGGCCACGGCAAGGTACTTAAATAGGCTTCTGTTTCGGGTTTTAATAATTTAATTTCGCTACTTAATTCAATGGCCGCCAAATTTAAGAAGTGACGTAGTAATAACGGGATATCCTGTTGTCGCTCACGTAAAGGTGGAAGATGAACACGAATAACATTAAGTCGATGAAACAAATCTTCTCTAAACACGCCTTTTTCAACTAATATTTCCAGGTTTTGGTGCGTTGCAGCAATAATTCGCACATCGACTTTCACCGAGGTATGCGCGCCAATAGGGTAAAACTCATTATCCGCTAATACACGTAATAACCGGGTTTGTAGTTCCGCGGGCATATCGCCAATTTCATCCAGGAACAAGGTTCCGCCATGCGCTTGCTCAAACCGCCCGGCTCTCCGCGTATGCGCACCGGTAAAAGAGCCTTTTTCATGCCCAAACAGCTCTGACTCCATCAAGTCTTTAGGTATTGCTGCCATGTTTAAAGCGATGAAAGGCTTGTTATGCCTTGGGCTATGACGATGCAATGCTTTGGCTACCAGTTCTTTCCCTGTTCCGGATTCACCATTGATTAATACCGTAATATGCGAACGCGACAAACGCCCAATCGCTCGAAACACTTCCTGCATGGCAGGTGCTTCGCCAATAATTTCAGGGGTTTCTTCAATCTGTTCCATTTTACTCGGTTCTGAAGCTGCCTTTTGCTTACTTTGCAAACAGGCTCTCTGTACCACTTCAACAACTTCGGTAATATCAAATGGCTTTGGTAAATATTCAAAAGCCCCACCATCAAATGCCGAAACCGCGCTATCCAAATCAGAATGTGCGGTCATAATAACCACCGGTAAATCAGCATGGCTATATTGCAATTTTCTTAATAGCTCAAAGCCATCCATCCCAGGCATTCTAATGTCGGTAATTAAGGCATCAGGTAATTCAGTTTCTAATGCTTCCAATAAGTTGAGTGCGCCAGGAAAGCTACGTGTTCTCATGCCTACCTTTTGCAAGGCTTTATCAAGCACCCAACGAATAGAACTGTCGTCATCAACGATCCAGACTAAGTCAGCATCAGGCATGGTTACTCTCCAAAGGTAAATAAATTGAAAACACAGTCTTCCCGGGTTCGCTCTCGCATTCAATCAGTCCGTTATGTTGATTAATTAACGACTGGGCAATAGATAACCCCAAGCCGGTGCCTTCTGCTCGACTGCTAATCATTGGATAAAAAATTTGATTCATTAGTGCTTCATTAATACCAGGGCCATTATCAATAATATCTATTTTGGCAGTTAATTTATAACGCTTCCGACCCATCGTCATGTGTCGCCGAATACGCGTCCTCAGTGTTATTTCACCGACTTGTTGCATTGCCTGCACGGCATTCTGAACAATATTAAGTACCGATTGAATCAACTGATTTTTATCGGCGTGCAAGTCAGGAATACTGGGATCATAATCTGTTGTAATCGTAATATGATTATTGGCTTCAACATTAACTAATTGTCTCACCCGCTCCAGAACCTCATGAATATTTAACAGCTCTTTTTTTGCCGGTTTATTAGGTCCCAGCATTTTATCCATCAATGCTTTTAAACGATCTGCTTCTTGAATAATAATTTGGGTATACTCTTTTAGTTCAGGATCAAGTAATTCAAAATCCAATAATTGAGCTGCCCCTCTGATCCCTCCCAATGGATTTTTAATTTCATGAGCCAAGCCTTTAACTAACAGTCGGCTAATATTCTGTTGCGTTAATAATTGCTCTTCTTTACTGATGCGTAGTTGCCTATCCACTTGTTGCAGCTCAACCAGAATTTCAATCCGCTGCCCATTTTCAATTAAAGGTGTCGCACTAAAGTTCACGGTCATCGTTTGATTGAGATGAACCAGATTCAGCTCTCGGTCAACCAGAGGATCGTCCATTGTAAGACATTGCTGTAAATCATTTAACAATGCGGTGTTGGATGATTTAAAAAGCTGTTCTGCACTAAGCCCTAATAAATGTTTTGCGCTATCCGCCAATAAAATCTCACCTGCCGTATTAATATAGGTCAATATTAATCGGTGATTAAATAATAAGACGGCTTCATTTAGCTGAGAGAGTATTCTTCTATGCACTGTATTTAAAAAGTTAGGTTGGATTAATCGCTAAATAAACTTTGCTATAGCGGATCATGATATATTTTCTGGTACCATTGAGCATCTAAAACATTAAAGCACAATCCATACCATAGCAACATCATCTGGATTACCCATTAATTACCTGACTACACGCCAATCCATATCAAAATAAACCTTAGCTGTTGATCATTATGCACTGTTTTCGCACCGTTATGGTGCAATTATACTTGTTATTGGGACATTTGTGCAAAGAGAGCGACCCAGAACTCCTCTGATAAAGCTTGTACCCACGCTTGACTGGGTAGACTTCGGAAATGACGTGTAAAATAAAATGATTGGGGTTTATGGAAACTGTCCCGTCTTAAGTTTGTAGCCAAAATTATTAAGCCATACCATGGATGTGTTTTAAAATATGATATTGGGGTGTGACGCTTTGCAGTTTGAAGGCTTGGTCGAAATTTAAAAAATCGAACATGGCGCATTTTCAGTTAATGTGAGTCCTGGCGGATGTTTGCAAGCCATTACACGTATGAAGGTGCATTTCTTTAAAAAAATCAGCTTGATGATGCATAATGCAAGACCTGACCCTATTTCTATTTTGTGATTTAAAGTTATTATTGCCATTTCAAGCTGGCTTACCCCTTGATCCTTGATTTTTGCTATGAAATTATTATTAACATTCCTTGTGTGTTGTTTATTTTCGCAACCGCTATTTGCTAAAAAACTGTATAAATATCAAGACCCGCAAGGGCGTTGGTATTATTCAGATAAACCACCTGAAACGGAGCAAGCCGTAGAGGTTAGGCAATTAAAGGCGGGACGTAAGCGATATATCTGGTTGCAGAAAACAGGGGAGAAACAGCATCCCCGTTATTTTGCTATTAACAATTATCATGCACCGATAGAAATTGAAGCA
>CAYMPX010000078.1:0-4290 GCA_964392135.1 uncultured Methylomarinum sp. | reverse complement strand
GCATCCCCGTTATTTTGCTATTAACAATTATCATGCACCGATAGAAATTGAAGCAATTTTCAAAAAAGCCAGCAATGTACAGTCTAAACCCGCACTGCCTGAAAAATTTATAGTAGAGCCGGGACAGTCTGAGACATTGTTTGAGGTGGGCGCGGTTAATGTGTTTAAGTCGTGGGGCTATTCTTTACAGTATCGCTATAACATTGGTAGTCCTTTAGCCAGGCATGACAGGCAAGCTGTTTATTGGCCGCCTTTCGCCATGCATACGCAGTTTCAAATCACCCAGGCATTTGGGGGTAAGTTTAGCCATACAGGTGAGCAAAGTCAGTATGCGGTTGATATCGCAATGCCTGTTAATACCCCCATACATGCGGCTAGAGCCGGTGTTGTTATCGAAGTGAATAATGACTTCTTTAAAAACGGTTTAACACAAGCGTACAAAAGCCGAGCCAATAGTATTCGTATTTTGCATGAAGATGGTTCTATGGCGATCTATGCGCATTTAGCCTTGGAAACCGCACAGGTTTACCCTGGGTTACATGTTTCAGCAGGGCAATTGATAGGTTATTCTGGTAACACAGGTTATTCCTCTGGCCCCCATTTACATTTTGCGGTACAGCTTAACCAGGGTATGAAGCTGGCTTCTGTTCCCTTTATGTTTAGTAGTGCAGGGGGTGTCAGTGAGCCTATAGCAGGCAAATGGCTAGAACGAAATTAATATTCGATATCGAGATGATTTCAGTCTAAAAAATATAACGCGCGAAGTATATTTCTCAAACCAGCCCCTACACTATAAAATAGCCGCTATTTCTTACAGCGTATAACCTTAAGTTAAAAATTATGACTCAAGCCAACACTTTATTTATCGATGCAAAAAAAGTAATCCCCGGCGGTGTTAATTCGCCCGTTAGAGCATTTAATGGGGTCGGGGGAACACCTGTTTTTATTGATCATGCCCACGGTTCTTATATTTTTGATAGTGAAAATAAACAATATATTGATTATGTGGGTTCATGGGGTCCCATGATCTTAGGTCATGCACATGCTGAAGTGATAGCTGTGGTTAAACAAACCGCTGAAAAAGGTTTGAGTTTTGGTGCGCCGACAGAAATAGAAACGTTAATGGCAGCTAAAGTGTGTGAATTAGTCCCTTCTATCAATAAGGTTAGAATGGTTAGTTCGGGGACTGAAGCCACCATGAGTGCCTTACGTCTGGCGCGTGGTTATACCGGACGCGATAAAATTGTAAAGTTTGAAGGCTGTTATCACGGTCACTCTGATTCTTTATTAGTTAAAGCAGGGTCTGGTGCCTTAACCTTAGGTGTACCTAGCTCACCCGGTGTGCCAGCAAGTTTGGCTGAAGAGACTATTACGTTAACCTATAATGATAGCGAATCGGTTAAACAGTTGTTTGCAGAAATGGGCGATCAGATTGCCTGTATTATTGTCGAGCCAGTAGCCGGAAATATGAACTGTATTCCTCCGGTTGCCGGATTCCTGGAAACATTGCGTCAAGTCTGTGATGAACACGATAGTGTGTTGATTTTTGATGAAGTGATGACAGGGTTTCGGGTTGGCTTACAGGGCGCGCAAGGTGTTTATAAGGTAACGCCTGATTTGACGACGCTGGGTAAAGTGATTGGTGGCGGCATGCCGGTGGGCGCTTTTGGTGGTGCGGGTAAAATAATGGACTCTTTAGCGCCTTTAGGTCCCGTTTATCAAGCAGGTACATTGTCGGGTAATCCTGTGGCGATGGCAGCCGGCTTAAAAACCCTGGAATTAATCTCTCAGCCAGGTTTTTATGAAAAATTGGCTGAAAAAACAGAGAAATTGGCAAAGGGTCTTAAACAGAGAGCGAGTCAGGCGGGTATTTCTGTTTCGGTTAATGTGGTCGGTGGCATGTTTGGCTTGTTTTTTACGGAAGAAGACAATATCAGCCGTTTCTCACAAGTGATGAACTGTGATCAAGCATTATTCAAACGCTTTTTTCACGGCATGTTGGAACAGGGTATTTATTTAGCCCCCTCTGCCTTTGAAGCCGGCTTTGTTTCTGCTGCACACAGTGATGAAGATATTGAAAAAACCCTGGATGCGGCGACGACTGTTTTTAAATCATTGTAATGAGTAACATAATCTGTATCTGTGTGGGGATTATTTATTGCGAGCTGCCTTGCATGTAGTGTTGGCAAAACCAAGTGTGTCCATCAAAGAATGCCGTATTTATTCAGTTTCTATAAACGATTCTTGATTTTATTCGCACCGAGTAGGGCTAATACAATAAATGCACCTGGCGTAACAATGGCAACAGCGACCGCTGCGGAAAATTTCAATTTATCTTGTCGACTACGACTAATTTTCGCTGTGGGTTTAGTGGCTATGGGATATCTTAGCGCGCCACAAGAATGACATAAAGGAATCGCCAGGTCTTCTTTAGAGCCACAAAAAGAACATTGAGACATCATACCCCTCCTAAAAATCAGGTCTGCATTCGACCTAGAATAGCAGAAAATAATAAGGTAACAAGTAGAAAGCGTTATTTTAATTATTTTTTACGAAAATAATAACCTGTTGATCTGATGGGGTTAAATAACGCGACCTGATAGGTATAAAGCGAGTTTACCTGGTGTCTCGTTCCGTAATGTGAAACCAAGGTATCATCATTCCCTGGTTTCATTGGTTTTACTGACTATGTGTTACTTCTCGGGCAGCTTATTAGCCATTGCTATTGATTTTATTGATGATTTCCTGGAGTATGGTATCAGATTTTTCATTTTCAACCTGGCAGGTGCCAGCATTGAGGTGGCCGCCCCCTGCATAACTTAGACAAAGTGCGCCTACATTGGTATTTGAACTCCGGTTTATTATTGATTTACCGATGGCAAATACGGTATTTTGTTGACGCACTCCCCACATGACATGGATTGAGATATTTGTTTCGGGAAATAAGGCGTAGATCATAAAACGATTGACTGCATAAATGGTTTCTTCATTGCGTAAATCAAGTACGACGAGATTATTATAAACGGTAGAGCAACGTTTAATCTGCTCTTTGGCTTTTGCTTCATGCTCTCTAAAGAGTTGCACGCGTTCATTTACATCGTCTAATTTAAGAATGTCATTAATATCATGATCTTTGCAGTAGTCGATGAGATCCATCATCAGTTGATAGTTGGATATTTTAAATTCACGGAAACGACCTAAGCCTGTCCTGGCATCCATAAGGAAATTCATTAAATCCCAGCCTTGCGGATTAAGTATTTCGTCTTCCGAGAATTGTGCTGAGTCGCCCTTATCAACAGCATCCATCATTTCATTCCATGAAACGGGGAATTCTTTACTGCCACCATAGTAATCATAAACAACACGAGCAGCAGACGGTGCATCAGGATCGATAATATGATTTTCAATATTGGATTTATTACGAACGGTTTCACTTAAGTGGTGATCAAAGGCAATATGAACACCCTCTACATAAGGAAGGTTTGTTGTAATATCATGGTCGCTGATGTCAATTTTTCCATCCTGCATATCTTTGGGATGAACAAATTTAATCTCGTCAATAAGGTCGATTTTTTTTAGTAGAACGGCACAGACCAGCCCATCGAAATCACTTCGTGTAACCAGTCGATACTTTTTAGCACTCATAAACTTTCTCCAGTAGGGAAGGGGTGAGAATGGATTAAATAGTTATTTTAGTAAACTCTGAATTGATACAGTAGACATAATCTATAACATAAGTTGTATCTGTGGCAAGGAATTGCGAGTTACAGTGTAGATGTCAGGCATATCAGGCTGGATATGATTTTTTCTCCATAGCAAGGCAGTCGCTCTCAATTTTCCTGGCAATGATTCTGCATTCAGGAACATGCATGAAATAATTTTTACAACTTTGGGGGCGCGGATCTTTAGTCCGCCTTTTATTATTCGGTTTTTTGCACAGATTTTTCTTCATCCAATTTCTTTTTTGTGGCAAAACCTGCGCCTTTTTTTGTTTTGGCTTGTAGATCTAGTGCTTTAATGATTGTACGGTAATCGAGTCCTGTTCGGTGCATTACCGCAAAACATGTGCTAATAGCGGCAATCGTGTTAGGTACTTCACCTTTGTTTTTATAAGACTGAATGTTCTTTTCGCTGACTTTTATGAGCTTGCTAAATTTTGGTAAACTGATTTCTGCATCAAGTAATAACTTTTTAAATTCGATAAATGTCATGTCATGCCCCTTATGGGTTAGCGTATAAAATTACTATATATTATAACTCATCACTATAATTAAGTTGACCTGAAGAAAT
>CAYMPX010000077.1:0-11230 GCA_964392135.1 uncultured Methylomarinum sp. | reverse complement strand
CAACAAACCAAGAATACAAAAAGTAAACAGGAAACGGCTTGGTTTTTTCAAAAAAATCATAAATAGGCTTATCAAATTAATTGCGTAAAAGAACTAAAGTAAATCTATATCATGCTGGATATTACTCAAGTAGCCAGGGAAAAGCATCTTTTCCACTAATCTACAAAATAAAATCCGTTTAATTGAGAACCCTGATGAGTATGAATCAGAAGACTATAAAGAATTATATAGTCTTGTTCAGTATCGCCCGGTTTGATATGTTAATGCAAGTTAAATAACAGCTAAATCTGCAACTCCAACACAACAATTGCTTCTAAAACTGTCTGAATCCAGCGTATTGTATCCCCTCCATCTGGCTTATCCTGAAAACGGGGTTATCTTGATTTCTCTTTCAATTTAAAGAGCTGGCAAGTCCAGAAACTTTGTGTCATTATCCATTGAAACCTCCGAGGAGTTGGATTGTTCGTCAAATAAACAGACCACCACCTTGCATAATTTCAGTATTCAACGATTTGCTGTGTTTTTCTAAAAATTATTTCGTCTGCCACTAAGCTTAAAGAATTTAAACTATGTCAGAACTAAAAAAAACCCCTCTACACGCGCTTCACCTTGAACTCCGCGCCAAAATGGTTGCTTTTGCCGGCTATGAAATGCCAGTGCGCTATCACTCAGGGATTATTCAAGAACATTTATATTGTCGACAGCACGCCGGTTTTTTTGATATTTCTCATATGGGACAATGTCTTATTACCGGCTCATCAGCGGCACAAGAACTTGAGACACTCACCCCGGGTAATATAACCGGACTGCAAACAGGACAACAACGTTACGCACTTTTAACCAATAAAAATGGCGGGATTATTGATGACATTATCATTACCCGTCTCGCCTCTGGATTTCTTGTTATTGTGAATGCGGCGTGTAAAGAAAAAGACTTTGCTCATCTAAAACAACAGCTATCAAATCATTGTGAAATTACTCCCCTGCAAGATCAGGCGTTGTTTGCGTTGCAAGGCCCCGCCGCTACAGACGTTATAGCACAACTCGCCGAACAGGCGTCAAAACTGTCATTTATGCAAGGATGCTATACCCACATTGAACAGATAGAATGTTTTATTAGTCGATCAGGTTACACGGGAGAAGATGGTTTTGAAATATCCATAGCCAATCAACAGGCAGAGGCATTGGCTAAAAAGATTTTGGCTTTTAATCAAGTGACAGCGATTGGATTGGGTGCCAGAGATACCTTACGGCTTGAAGCCGGGTTAAGCCTGTATGGACATGAATTATCTGAAACAATTAGCCCTGTTGAAGCAGGCTTAACATGGACTTTCAGGAACAATGCCACAAACTTTCCAGGTGCTGAGATCATCCAGGCTCAATTAAAAGCGGGGGCTACAAAAAAACGCATTGGTCTGATGATAGAAGGAAAAATACCTCTCAGGCAAAACACTGAATTATTTGACAGTCAAAATAATAGGGTCGGTTTAGTGACCAGTGGCAGTTTTTCCCCAAGCCTGAAAAAATCTATTGCATTGGGATTCGTTGATAGCGCGAATAAAGATCAGACTTTAATTGCCAAAGTTCGACATCATACGGTGACTGCCCACATTACCCCACTCCCCTTTATCCCACACCGTTATCAGAGGTCATCATAATGTCTTCATCCAGGTTACCGTTAAGCCAACTGGAAATGCGTGGCAATTTTATTCGCCGTCATATAGGTGCAAATCAACAGCAGACCACGGCAATGCTCAGAGAACTGGGGTTAGATCATCTGGATGATCTAATTGCACAAGCCATTCCTGACAATATTCTCAGTGATGTGCCTTTGAAACTGACAGAAACCATCAGTGAGCAAGCCGTAATCAAATACCTCAGAAAAATCCGTAGCCGTAATAAAGTTTATACCTCTATGATAGGTATGGGCTATTACGACACCATTATGCCAGCCGTAATAAAACGCAATGTATTGGAAAACCCTGGTTGGTATACCGCTTATACACCCTATCAGGCTGAAGTAAGTCAGGGGCGTTTGGAAGCCTTGTTAAACTTCCAGCAAATGGTGATGGATTTAACCGGTATGGAACTGGCTAATGCCTCGTTACTTGATGAAGCGACTGCAGCCGCAGAAGCCATGGCCATGTCACGGCGTTTATCTAAAAGTACATCGAATACCATTTTCATTGACCAAGACTGTCATCCTCAAACCATTGCGGTAATGCAAACACGCGCACGCTCACTCGGTTTTAACAGCCTTATCGGTAATCCTTATCAAGCATTGGAAAATCAGGATTTTTTTGCCATTCTGGTGCAATATCCCGGGTCTAAAGGTGAAGTACGTGATTTGACCTCACTGGTCAACGCCGCACATAAAAAACAGGCGTTAGTCAGCGTTGCTGCTGATTTACTCAGCCTGGTTTTATTAAAACCACCCGCTGATTTCAAGGTTGATATTGTGATTGGTAACTCACAACGCTTTGGTGTCCCCATGGGATACGGCGGGCCACATGCTGCTTTTTTTGCTACCCGGGATGCCTATAAACGTTCTATTCCGGGTCGCATTATCGGCGTATCTAAAGACAGTCATGGACAAACAGCTTACCGTATGGCGCTGCAAACGCGTGAACAACATATTCGTAGAGACAAAGCGACCAGTAATATTTGCACATCTCAGGTGTTACTCGCTGTCATTGCCGGTTTTTATGCCATCTATCATGGCCCCCAAGGTCTGCACTTAATAGCCAGCCGTGTCCACCGCTATACGCAAATACTGGTAGCAGGACTTAAACAATTGGGCTACCAAATCCCCAGTAACCGCTATTTTGATACCTTTATTATTCATATACCCAGTCGGGCAAAACGGCTGGCAAGCCAGGCTCAGGAAGAGGAAATCAATCTTCGTTTAATTGATGCTGACACTTTAGGCATTTCTTTAGATGAGACAACCAATCGGAAAACGCTCAGAAAAATATGGCGACTGTTTACGCCCTCTACGGTTGATATTCCTGATATTACTGTACTGGACAACAAAATCGAAGAGTGCATACCGGATGACTTATTACGTACTGATGCGATTCTTCAACACCCCGTATTTAAAAAATATTATTCTGAAACTGAAATGATGCGTTATATGCGTTATTTGGCCAGAAAAGATATTGCACTGGATCGCAGCATGATTCCATTAGGGTCTTGCACCATGAAACTCAATGCGGCCACTGAAATGCAGGCCATTTCTTATTATGAATTCAGTAATTTGCACCCCTTTGCACCGTTATATCAAACCCTGGGTTATCAACAATTATTTGATGAACTGGAGGATATGCTTTGCGACTTGACCGGATTTGATGCCTTTTCCTTTCAGCCTAATGCGGGTTCCCAAGGTGAATATGCCGGGTTATTGGTTATTGCTAAATACCATGCGGTTCGAAATCAGGCACACAGAAATATTTGTTTCATTCCCGCGTCTGCCCATGGTACCAATCCAGCCAGTGCGGTGATGGCTGGTTTTAAAGTGGTTGTTCTGGCTTGTGATGACAATGGCAATGTCAGTCTGAAGGATCTTGATGACAAAGTGGCCGAATACGGGGACACGTTGGCTGCTTTAATGATTACCTATCCCTCGACTCATGGTGTTTATGAAGACGCTTTTCGGGAAATATGCGATATCGTTCATCAACAGGGCGCTCAGGTCTATCTGGATGGCGCTAATTTTAATGCCTTGGTTGGCTTATCTCGTCCAGGGAAAATCGGTGCCGATGTTGCCCATCTTAACCTACACAAAACCTTTGCTATTCCTCATGGCGGTGGCGGGCCGGGTGCTGGCCCTATTGGTGTCAAGCAACATCTGGCTCCTTATCTACCCGATCATCCTGTGGTCGAAGGGGTCAACCCGGCCAAATCAGAACATGGCACTATTGGCACTATCTCTGCTGCACCCTGGGGTTCAGCAAGCATCCTGACTATTTCCTGGGCGTATATTGCCATGATGGGCGCATCGGGCCTCAAACAAGCCACTTTACATGCTATTTTAAATGCCAATTACATGGCTCAAAGACTGGCTCCGCATTACCCCATTTTATTTACCGGTAAAAATAATCGCGTTGCGCATGAATGCATTATAGATTGTCGTGCTTTTAAAAAATCATGCAATATTACGGTAGACGATATAGCCAAACGTCTCATTGATTATGGCTTTCATGCCCCCACCATATCATTTCCGGTTGCTGATACCCTAATGATCGAACCTACAGAAAGTGAAAATAAAGCAGAAATTGACCGGTTTTGTGATGCTTTAATCGCCATTCGTTTGGAAATCAGAGAAATTGAAACGGGGAAAGCAGATATTAACAACAATCTACTGCATAATGCACCCCATACCCATCATTTGTTATTAGAAAAACAATGGAGCCAGCCTTATTCAAAACAACAGGCATTTTTTCCTGACGGTCATCCGCATAATGATAAATACTGGCCACCTATTGGACGTATAGATAATGTCTATGGGGACAGGCATTTGTTTTGCAGCTGTCCCCTTTTATCGGACTATTAACCGGGACAACTGATTGCAGGTTCTAATTCATTCAGATCTGGTAGAAATTGAGATTACGGTACAAACCTGTCAGCTACTCATTTAAAACGGGACAGATTTTCACCCTGAAGGGCATAAAGCTAATGAAGAAAAAATTAAACCTTCATAGACTTTATGCTAAAAAATAACTTCGTCATGAGTCTATATTCTCTCAGGTATTCACAATCACTTCTTGGGTATGAGGTTAATTTATGGGTTTCATAGAGAGATTGCGGCATCCTTCATTTTCCAATTTACACTTTTTATTGCTGTAGGATATGCCGATGTTAGGATGCGCTTCGTACCTTAGCACATCCTGCAATGGGTGCTATTTGCTCACCTAAAAAGTGTAAGCTATTTTGGGGTTAAAATGAAAGGTACCCAAAAAGTAACTCTTCTTAATAAATTTCATTCATCTCCTTAGATTTTCATCTATTAAAAGTTATAATGTCAGACATTAACGATGGTTCTGGTTACTCCTTATCTTAAGTGTCCCGTCTATCTGCTGTTGAAATACATACACTGAGGTTTAATGTGTTCAAATCAAAAACTATTGCAGTTTTACTGGCTGTTTTACCTATTCAATATGGTTTTGCGCAAGATTTAATTGAAACCCATCAACTGGCTCTGAAAAACAACCCTGAATTAAAAAGTGCCTATTTAAACCAATATTCAACAGCTGAAATCCGATCCCAAAGTATCGCACAGATGCTACCGAATATTTCACTGACGGGTTCCAGTTCCAGACAGCGATTGAACAATAAAAAAGTAACATTTCAGAGCTCGGGAACACAAATTTTCTGGAGCAATACATTTAGTATCAATTTCAAACAACCGGTCTTTAACTGGGGACACTGGGTTCAGTTAAACCAGTCTGATAACAAAATTGCACAGTCCGAAGCACAATACCAGGCAACATATCAGGAATTAATAGTTAAAACATCGGAAGCCTATTTTGATATTTTGGCTGCTCAGGATAACCTTGAGTTTACAGTTTCGGAAAAAAAGGCTATTGGACAACAATTAGAACAAGCAACTCAACGCTTTGAAGTCGGTTTGATTGCGATTACAGATGTTCATGAGGCGCATGCAGCTTATGACCAATCTATCACCGATGAAATTGAAGCCATTAACTTACTAGACGATAGCAAAGAAAATTTAACAGAGATCATCGGTGAAAATGGAGCTAAACTAAATGCATTACTGGAAAACATTCCATTAAATTCACCAGAACCCGCCGATATAAAATCATGGTCAAAAGCAGCTGAAAGCAATAATTTTAATATTGTTGCACAATTGAACCTGACAGAAGTCGCTAGAAAAGAGGTTAACCTTAAACAAAGTGCGCATATACCAACCATTGACCTTATTGCCAGCTATGGGGTTCAAGATAATACCAGTAGTTTTGGCTTACGAGGCGATACCCAAAGTATCGGATTAGAACTTAACCTACCTATTTTCGAAGGTGGCGGCACGTATTCTCGCGCCAAACAAGCGCAATTCAATTATCAACAAGAAAAAGCAAACCTGACCAAAGTAAAAAGAACGGTTACTCGGCAAGTTAAAAATGCATACAGAGATGTGGTATCAAGTATCAGTCGCGTAAAAGCCTTGCAAGCGGCTGTTAAATCGTCAGAAAGCGCATTGGAAGCAACAGAAGCCGGTTTCCAGGTTGGAACAAGAACAATGGTCGATGTATTAGTCGAACAACGGAACCTTTATCGCGCTAAAAGAGATTACTCCAGAAGTCGTTATGATTATTTAATTAATGGCATCAAATTAAAAGAGGCCTCGGGTAGTTTAAGTGAAGCGGATATACAAAACATTAATCAATATTTAGCGCATGATATTGTACGCTAGGTGCATACTAATATGATATTCAGAGTCTTGAGGAATGGTCGAAATATTTAAAATAATCAGCGCACCCATCATTAATGTAAAGTAGATTACATAAAGTTTTATTGCAGGATTTTTCATGCTTGCTATCTATCGCATTCTTTAAGTTTGTTTAGGTGCATCCGTTTGCCTTCCCCATTCAGCCCAAGAGCCGTCATAAAGCGGTATATCTGTTAAACCCAGTTGGTATAAAGCCAGCGTTAGAACAGCAGCAGAAACGCCAGACCCGCATGTAGTGACAATGGGTTGGGAAAGATTAACCGGGGCATCCTCAAATAATGATTGTAATGTTTGCTTTGGTAATAAGGTCTGTTGCTCACAGTCGGTTAAACGGGTATAAGGTATATTGATACTGCCGGAAATATGACCTGGTTGAAGTGTTGTGTCGGCAAGCTTGCGTTGTCCTAAAAAACTATCTGCTGAACGGGCATCGATAATTTGTCGTGATTTGCTTACCAGTGCAAGCCTCATTTGCGTTAAATTAAAAACCAGTTCTGGGCGATATCGCGCGTTAAATACTTTTCTTATCGAGCTTGGCTGTTCTGAACTGATTGGGAAATTTAATTGCCTCCAGCGAGTCAGCCCTCCGTCAATAACACGGACTCGATCATGACCAAACACTCGAAACATCCACCATACGCGGGCAGCAGCAAAAAAATGATTATTATCGTAAATTAGCACCCGCGTATCGTTGGTAATCCCCATTTTTCCAACGGTACCTGCAAAATGCTCTGCCGTTGGCAGCATATGCGACAATGAGCTTGATACATCAGCCACCTCGTCAATATCAAAAAAAAGTGCCCCAGGGAGATGTTGTTGATATTCTATCCGGGCATTACGATGTTGTCTGGGTAAAAAGAAAGTGGCATCCAGAATAACCTGGTTCTCAGCATCAAGATTTTGTTGTACCCATTCGCAGCTGACCAATGCTGATTCAATCATGGTAAGTCCAAAAATCAGGAATTTGTATAATAAAAACTATGCCTGCATTAAAACAGCAATATGCGCACTGACACAATCTGCTAATGCAGACAGGTTGTAACCGCCCTCCAATACAGAAATCATCTTACCATCACAACATGTATTGGCAATCTCCGCAATTTCCCGGGTAAGCCACTGGTAATCTTCCCGCACTAACTGTATTGATGCCAATGGATCATCTTTATGAGCATCAAACCCCGCTGAGAGTAATATCAAGTCAGGATTAAATTGCTTTAATGCAGGTAATATTTTATGACGGTACTTTTCTCGAAATTGTTCAGCTGTTTCTCCCGATGTCAGTGGCACATTGACGATATTGCCTGCCCCTGTTTCGGATGGATAACCTGTCCCGGGATAATTAGGCATTTCATGTGTGGATGCATAAAAAACCTCTGCATTCTTATTAAATGTCGCTTGTGTTCCGTTTCCATGATGCACATCAAAGTCAATGATGGCAATACGTTTGATCTGATGACCTTGTCTTGCATATTCTGCTGCAATAGCAACATTATTGAATAGACAGAATCCCATAGACTTTTCGGGTTCAGCATGATGCCCCGGTGGACGAACGGCACAAAAAGCATTTTTGGCTGTTTTATGGCAAACCCTATCGACTGCATCACAAACTGCACTCACGGCTAATAAGGCAGCATGCGCTGAGCCTTCTGATAACAAGGTATCCGGGTCTAAAGGAATATAACTGTTCGCTGCAACTTTTTGTAACGCCTTATCTATCATGGGCTGAGTATGAACCAAACGAATTAACTCAGTGACATCTTGGCGTAATTCAGGGCTTACTCTCTTCAGTGAATCAAATGCAGATTTCTCTAACGCAGCATTTATATGGCTTAATCTGTCAGGACTTTCAGGATGTCCTGATCCCGTATCATGTTGCAGAAAATCTTTATGATAATAATAGAGAGTGGTCATTTGAAAATAAAATGTATTTTTCTATCTGCATTGTTTATATTCTACAGATACGGCTAAACAAGTTTTCAATATAATGCCCTTTATACCGGTTACACGCAAATAATGATTAAAGATACATTACCTAAGAAAATTAATCGACTGCTACTTGTTCTGATGCTGAGCAAGATAATGGCAGCATGTACGCCTAATATTTATCCTGCCGGTATCACTGTTTCATCCGGGCGACTTTTGAATGATGTATTTGTTACCCCTGATGGCACCGAATTGCCTTTGAAATCATGGCAACCCTCCAAACAAAAGGTAAAACATATTATCATTGCTTTGCATGGTTTCAACGATTACAGTCATTTTTTCCAGCAAACGGGACAGTATTTTAGCCTACACAATACAATTTCTTATGCCTATGACCAACGGGGTTTTGGAGATAGCCCCAATCGAGGGTTATGGGCAGGTATTGATACTTATAGTGCTGATTTAGCGTGTTTCATTCAATTGATAAAAGACAAGCATCCTGCTATACCAATATACCTATTAGGTGAAAGTATGGGGGGTGCTATTGTTATTTCTACGCTATCACGATCAAACCCATTGCCCATTGAGGGCATTATTTTAGCAGCACCTGCGGTATGGGCAAGGCAGACGATGCCTTGGTATCAAAATGCATTATTGTGGATTTTATCTCATACAGTCCCATGGATGACCTTAACCGGAAATAACCTGGATATTAAGCCTTCTGACAATATTGAAATGTTGAGCGCCTTAGGTCAAGACCCGCTGATTATTAAAGAAACTCGCGTTGAAACCCTTTATGGTTTGGTTAATTTAATGGATCACGCGTTATCCAGTGCCAAGCTTATTTCGATAAACACCTTGATTCTATATGGTGAAAAAGATGAAATTATTCCTAAAGAACCTACCTTTCAATTTCTTAAAAATTTAACGGCGACTGAACCCAACCATCACCTCCTTATTGCTTTTTATGAAAATGGCTACCATATGCTGTTGCGCGATCTTCAGGCACCTGTTTTGTGGAATGATATTAATACCTGGATGAATTCATTGTCATCCTCACTGCCTTCCGGGGCTGATAAAAGGGCTTTGGAACTGCTTAAATAGTACTTAAAAACCACCCGCCATTAACAAGTAAATAAAAACTAAAACATTTTACTGCTGTGTTAAATAATTAGCGTCCTCACCCGATTTAGTTAAATTATCTTCAATTGTTGAAGATAGGGTATTTATGGTTTTAATTGCAAACACTGCATCTAAACTTTCTACATTATCTGCGCCGTTAAGACAGTGATAACGTGGGTTTCTGAAATTAGCGGTGTCTGTGATCATTATCGCGGGATAACCTGCATCCCAAAAAGCGGAATGGTCTGAGCGTCTTAGATCAGCCGCGAGAGCAGAACCTTTCAACTGAGAACTTACTTTAAATTGCAGTACCGGCAGATTATGTTTGTGTGCATGTGACGTTATGGTTGATAGCATCTTACTTGCTTTATCATCATAAACCAGCGCGATAAAATCACCTCGATTTTGATTACTGCGAATTTGTCCAACTTGCTGAGGATACAAGCGTTCAAAACCTGCTGGAATTTGCTGTGAATCTGGCTGATTATTTCTAGAACCTATCATTTCATACACATAACTCATTTTAATATCACTTGCGTTATTTTTTTCACGCTCAACATAGGCTTTTGAGCCTACAGTTTTGCGTTCTTCTTCATCCCAACAGGCAACTACTAAACTACGATCATGTTCTTTAGACACTAGCAATCTAGCCGTTTCAAAGACAGCGGCTATACCACTGGCGTTATCATCTGCACCGTTACAATGAGGAACCGTGTCATAGTGTGCTGACACTAGAATTTTCTCTGTAGAATGTTGTTTTCCAGGATAAACCCCAATAACATTAATACCCGTTCCATAGTCATGGTACTCTACGTCAAAGCCTAATTCATTAAACCTTTTTGCACACATTTTTTGTACTTCTTTATGCTGCTCAGATCCTGGAGTACGTGGCATTTGCGAGATAAATTCTACATCGTGTAAATAGTGTTCTGTTTGAGTACTTAGACTGAGTGCTTCTTGAGTAATTTTTTTATCACCCGCTTGACTACATGCCGACAATATCAATACCAGCAGTGCTAAAGGAACCATAGGTTTTATTAAAATATCATCCATATCGGGGGCTCTTAAAAATTCAGCCTAAGTCACGACAACTTAGCTCTGTTTTTATTCATTGAAATAGTCAATATTCATTACAACTGTTAGAATTTTCAATTATTTAATACTCGCACATTATTGATGGCTTTTATTACAGAACCCACTCATTATCAAAAGACTGTTTTATCCGATCTTCAAGGCTCATGGTCTTTATTAAGAGAGGTCGTTGTCAATAACTTTAATTTTGATAACTCAGATAAACTACTTTTTTATATTGATGAAGCGACCAGTTGGGAATCAGTCCGTAATCTAGCAATTATGAAAGATTCATTTATCTTGATCAGAAATATAGCTCTTCAATCGCATGTCCCTCAAATCATTTTAGAAGCAATTGATGAGGTTCAGTATGATCTAGATGAAACACTACAGGCATTATAAAGAAGGTGAAATATCCTGAACCTCATTTAGAGAGGCAAGGATTCAATAATATCTGAATCTTAACTTATTTTTTAGCTCCACAGTGACCCTCACCGGACTTATCGTAAATAAGTCACAAAATTGGAGTAAATGCATCACATCTTTATCTTTCTGTAGTTTGTATTATAGACCCACGTTTTAAGAAAAACGCTACTTCCTAAACAACAAAAGGTCTACTACCATGAAAACTTTAACAACAGCAGCCGT
>CAYMPX010000076.1:0-11251 GCA_964392135.1 uncultured Methylomarinum sp. | reverse complement strand
TGGGGCCGAAGAACTTGCCGCTGTAGTTCTCCGGGCGCCAGGCGGCCTCGAGCGGGCTATCTGCTATAGATACTATTTGATTTGTAATATTTATCCCTTCTATTGCTTGCGGTGTTGCAACGATACGTTTACCCATAGCCATAGCTTCTAAAATTTTGTTTTGAATACCCCTGGCAATTTGCAAAGGCGCAACCACAGTATTCGCATAAGATAAATAGGGACGAATATCTTTGACCCTCCCTGTAACAAAGATGCCCTCGATATTGGATAAATTAATCACTTGTTTACCGGGTTTAGAACCCACAATATAAAATTGAGCGTCTTTACATTGCTGCTTTATCTTGGGAAAAACATGTTTGACAAACCAGATAACCGCATCAACATTTGCCCAATAATCCATTGCCCCGGTAAAGACAATCACAGCCTTGTTATCAGGATAAGGATTATCCAGTTGCTCCTTTACATTAAAATAGTGTGTATCAACACCATTATTAACAAAGTTTATCTTGTTAGAATCCATATCGACTAAATGCTTAAATAATAATGACTCTTCTTTTGAAACAAATAGACTCATTTTTGCAATTCTGGCAATCTTGGAATCGAATTCCAAGAGTTTTTTGGACTCTCTTTGGTAAATCCAGCTTACCGGCCATTTGGTTTTTTTCGAATATTGCAGCCATTTATCAGAATCAACATCCACAAAATCAATAATTATCTCTAAACCTTGGTGCTTCTGAACATATTGTGCCATTGCTGAAGAAAATATAACGACTTTTTCTATGTTATTTTCCTGGATAGTCTGGTCTACCCAACGCTGAAACTGTCTATTGTAATAATAAGGGATTGTTAAGGCTTTATTTGTCATTAATCCTGACAGACTCTTAACCCTGGATACAAAAGGGTTTAAATAAATAAAAGTTGAATTTGTAGTTAATGCTTTTACTGTATCGACATATCCCCAGTCGTCTTCGTCATCGACAAATGTCGCTAAATAAATATTGTAGTTTTCAGCTAATCCTTTAAGAAAATGATAAGAGCGGATCTTATCGCCTTTATTCGGAGGATATGGAATTCGATGAATCAAAAACAATAAGTTTTTCATGTGTCTGTTTTTATTTGCCGTTTTATGATGTTCTGAATAAACCATCTTCTATAGTAAAGCAGACTTTAGGAAAGTTAAAAGCCGAAGTAATAAAATTATTATGTTTGTACCGCTTTATGATTGTATTACTATAAGTCTAACTCGCACCATCATGCAACTATCAATCCTAACTGTAATACTACTTGCTTAAAGTATCACAGTTAGGTTTTTACACACACTAAAAAATAATTTAATCTTATCTACTTATGATAATTAAGTTGAGTTCTCAAATTTTTCATTACCTTGTATTTACTGCTATTATTTTAAGCAGTACTTCATTGACGATTACTCATGCTGCGACAGTGACAACACTAAAATCAACTAAAAACTCAGTTTCCCCTCGCTATTTCCAGCAACAGGAAATGAAATATAAGCATCAAATTGTGATAGATTCGTATAACACACAGTTATCAGAAAAAAAAACCGCATTACCTCCTGTAAAAAAAGCAGTTAACAAGACGATAAGCTTGAACGATTCATTACCATCCACACAAATAGTGCAAAATATTTCGGAACCTATCAAGCCAGCTACATTACCACTAAATACAAAAACTGATAATGCATACACCCTATTAAAACAAATAGGACAAGGTTTTCTTGATATTCATCAAGAAAATGTTTTTTTACAAGAAGCATTAGTTACCTTCGATGATACAAAAAAACTATTTAATCAGACAGAATCGACTTTAAACGCCCTCTCACAAGAAATATCACTTTCATTAGAATTAGACTATCGCATTCAAGTAGATTTATTAATAGCCCGACATAGCACAACTGTTAATACTCAGCCAAACAGCGCATTACCTGGCTACCGAAAACAGAGTTCTATTTTTCATTATCAAGAAAACATAACAGCAGCTGAATTACAGGATACCCTCCCTATAAATAATTTAGTTAAGAAAATTCTTCGTATCAGCACTTTATTTTACCTATCAGCCGTCTTCATATTAATCTCTATTTTAAAATGGATTATTAATATTTTTCTTACCAAAAAATACAAATCCAGGAAAACCAGCTATATGTAAATTTACTCTCAAATACTTCCCCCTACCTCCTTATTAATCGGTAAAATATCTCTTTTTACTTTTTACACGATTTTATAAACACATGCGTACAACTCAATTCCCACTTAGCACTGTCAAAGAAATACCTGCAGATGCTGAAATTGCCAGCCATAAATTGATGATCCGAGCGGGGTTAATCCGTAAATTAGCCTCAGGTTTATATACTTGGCTACCTTTAGGGTTAAGAGTTCTACGTAAAGTGGAAAAAATCACCCGTGAAGAAATGGAAAAATCCGGGGCATTAGAAGTTTTGATGCCCACCTTACAACCTGCTGAATTGTGGCAAGAAACAGGTCGTTGGGAACAATATGGCCCTGAACTGGCACGTTTAAAAGACCGGCATCAACGGGACTTTTGCTTAGGCCCCACCCATGAAGAAATTATTACTGATTTTGCCCGACATGAATTAAAAAGCTATAAACAGCTACCTATCTGTTATTACCAGATTCAAACTAAAATTCGTGATGAAATTCGCCCTCGCTTCGGCATTATGCGTTCGCGTGAATTTATTATGAAAGATGCTTACTCTTTTCATTTAGACCAGGCATCATTACAAGAAACTTACGACGTGATGTTTCAAGCCTACAGCAATATATTTGATCAATTTGGTCTTAAATATCGTGCTGTTATTGCTGACTCTGGCTCTATTGGTGGCGCAGTTTCTCATGAATTTCATGTATTAGCCGATTCCGGTGAAGATGCAATTGCCTTTTCAACAGACAGTGATTATGCCGCTAATGTAGAAAAAGCCGAAGCGATTATGCCAGCGGGTTCTCGTGCCGCTGCCAGCACTGAATTAATCCTGATAGACACTGCTAAACAGCACACTATTGAAGAAATCAGCCAGTTTTTTAAGGTGTCAGCCGAACATTGTCTAAAAACCTTAATCGTCAAAGGCGATAACGATGATCTGCTTGCATTGCTATTACGTGGTGACCATGAACTTAACGAATTAAAAGCCGAAAAAATTGCAGGTGTATTATCTCCGCTGGAATTTGCCAGTGATGATGAAGTTTTATCTGCCTGTGGTTGTAAACCTGGTTCTATTGGCCCTATCGGGTTAGACATTAAAATTATTGTAGATCGTAGTGCCAGTTTATTAGCCAATTTTATCTGCGGCGCCAACAAGGATGAAAAACATTATCAAGGCGTTAACTGGGAACGCGACCTGCCATTACCAAATCAAATTGAAGACCTGCGCTTAGTGGTCGAAGGCGATCCCAGCCCCGATGGTAAAGGCACTATCACCTTAGCTCGCGGTATAGAAGTCGGGCATATTTTCCAATTAGGCACAAAATATACCGAAGCCATGAAGGCCACTATTATTAATGAAGCGGGTAAGCCACAAATCATGACTATGGGCTGTTATGGTATTGGTATTTCCAGAGTCGTTGCAGCCGCTATTGAACAAAGCCATGATGATAACGGTATTATCTGGCCAGCCAAACTTGCCCCTTTTCAAGTCGCTTTATGCCCTATGAACATGCATAAATCTACACGTTTAAGAGAAGCGATAGAGACACTATACCAACAGTTATCAGCCGCTGGTATTGAGGTACTACTGGATGATAGAAAAGTACGTGCCGGGTTTATGTTCTCAGACATGGAATTAATAGGCATTCCACATCGCATCGTACTTGGAGACAGAGGTCTAGACTCGGGTAATGTAGAATATAGAGCAAGAACTGATAGTGAAAGTCAGGATATTTCTATAGATAAGATTGTCGATTTTATAAAATCCAAATTGGATTAATAGAAAGAGCAGGTTCAAGGAAAAAGGTGCGAGGTTCAAAGAGAAATACTTTTTTGTACCTTTCACCGTGTACCTTTCACCTGCTCTTTCCATTCATATAACTCTGTCAGTGTAGGGTCGCATTTACAACAACTGGTTCCACATGCTGAGCCTACCGGTAATTGTTTTACTTTTCCTTTGCTAATCCATTTGGCAAGCATACCTCTCAGGGCATCGGCATCCATATCAAAATGCACAACCAGTTCATTAAGTGTGACTGTTTTTTTCTCTCTAAGATAGCCTCTCAACTCAGATAGAATCATGAGCATTCCCTGTTTGTAAAGAAGACCCAGCCTGAAATGAGCGCCCATAAAGCCACAACCCAGCAATAACAGCAATAAATGCCGCAATAAGCCCTGAAATCCACTGTAACGAATAATCGGGGTGCTGACTATAGGTCGATATTTGATAAAAAAGTGTTGCTGTCATATAAGCTAATCCCGTAGTCCAAAGTACAACAAAAACCGTCCAGCCGGTATTGGTTTCTCTATAGATTGCAGTTGTCGCAGCAACACAGGGCGCATATAATAAAATAAATAACAAATAGGCAAAAGCACCCGCCTGCCCATCAAAACTGGCTTGCATCGCCGTAAAGGTGCCATTTGTTATCTCTTGCTGTTCTGCAGCCATCTCAAGACTGGATAAGTCACCAATATTCAACCCTAACGGATCAAGTATGTTATCTGCAACGGCTAAAAGGTTTTCAGGAACCGTTGCACAGGCTTCTAATAACACCTGCAGCAAATCAAACTCCTGTTCTGCTTCATCAATTACAGACTGTGCCATCTGACTATATAACGCATCTAAAGTCCCTACTACCGCTTCTTTAGCTAATACTCCGGTAAAGATCCCTACGGTTGCTGGCCAGTTATCTGACTCAATTCCCATCGGTCCAAAGGCGGGAGTTAAAGAGCGCCCGATTTCACTCAGTACAGACTTTTGGCTATTTTCTTGTCCAAAGCTGCCATCAGTCCCTAATGCATTTAAAAAATTTAAAACCAACACCATGGGAACAATAACTTTGCCTGCATTAAAGATAAAAGCCTTTAATCTTTCCCAGGTTTTAATATAGACCCCTTTAATCGTAGGCATGTGATAGGCAGGTAGTTCCATAATAAAAGGCGTTGCTTCCCCTTTAAACAGAGTATGCCGCATAATCAGTCCGGTTAACACAGCAACAACAATGCCTAATAGATACAGACCAAAGACTAGATTTTGTCCGCCTACCGGAAAAAAAGCAGCGGCAAATAAAGCATAAACCGGTAGTCTTGCTCCGCACGACATAAATGGATTCATCAAATTAGTCAATATGCGGTCTTTCTGGTTATCCAATGTCCGTGTTGCCATAATCGCCGGGACATTACAGCCAAAACCAACAATCATAGGTACAAATGATTTGCCGGGTAAGCCGATCATCAACATAAAACGATCCATTACAAAAGCCGCTCTTGACATATAACCCGAATCTTCTAAAGCGGATAAAAACACAAACAAAAAACCGACTATGGGTATAAAAGTAGCGACAACCTGTACCCCCCCTCCTAAACCATTTGTTATCAATACCACTAGCCACTCAGGCCATGCCATAGCTGTTAAAACCAGACTCAGACCATCAACAAAAACAGCACCTACAGCAATATCAAAAAAATCGACAAAGGCACTGCCAATATTAATGGTAAACATAAACATGATGTACATCACTAATAAAAATATGGGGATACCCAAAAAGCGATTCAACACCACTTTATCAATTTTATCTGTTGCCAGGCGTGACACTTCATTGATTCGACATACTGCGTGTTGAGTTAACTCATGTACAAAACCATAACGGGCATCTGCTGCTAAAATATCTATTTCATCCTCGGCTTCATTTTCAACTGTTTTCTGCAGTGCTTTAATATCATCAATATATTGATTGCCAACAAATTGTCTTGCCAAGGTATCATCTTCTAATACCCGCAATGCCAACCAACGTAAATCACAGTGATTCTGTATGGCTTTATCAGTCAACAATGACATCAGTGTTGATATAGCCTGCTCTAAAGCAGAGTCATATTGTATATTTATTGCTGGCGTAGGGACACGTTGACAGGCTTGATCAATGACTAAACATAACTGATCAATACCGGTATTTGTTGAAGCTATAATAGGAACTACAGGACAGCCAAGTTGATTTGATAGTAACTCGCAGTCAATTTTAATACCTTGTTGTTTAACCGTATCCATCATATTAAGAACCAATATCATGGGAACACGCATTTCAATTAATTGGGAACTTAAATATAAATTTCTTTCTATGTTTGAGGCATCAATAATATTGAGAATTAAATCAGCTTGCTTTGATGCGACATAGTCTCTTGCTACCTTCTCATCTAATGAAACCTGATCATCAGCAGATTCCAGAGAGTAAGTGCCTGGTAAATCAACCACACTGATTTGTTTACCCGCAAAGCTATACTCCCCCGTTTTCTTTTCAACGGTGACACCGGGCCAATTTCCAACATGCTGTCTCGAACCTGTTAACGCATTAAACAGTGTTGTTTTACCACAATTCGGATTACCAACAACACCTATCGTAAAATCAGTCATTATATTTTTCAATCAACAATACAGATGCTTCATTTTTTCTTAAAGATAAAGAAAAACCGCGTATTTTTATTTCCACGGGATCACCTAAAGGTGCAAAACGGGTTACCATAAATTCAGTACCTGGTGTTAACCCCATAGCTAACAATCGTTTTCGATAAGCTTTACCTGCCTTATCAAAACCAATTATTTTCCCATGATCTCCAACAGCAAGTCCTTTGATACTCATTGACATAAATACTAGACAAACCTTTTAAATTAAAAACAATAGATAGCGCACTAACTAAGAAGCACCCACTCTTTAATACCTTAGAAAGGAGGCACAGAAAAAACAATCCAACTAAGAATAATTCTCATTTAGAACAACTATACCATACCTCCGACTCTTCATAAATATTTTTAAACAAAAAGACTATAAACAACAGAAAGGGAGAGCTATTAACCGATATAGAATTAGATGATGCCAGAAGATAAAAGTAAAAAACAATGCTTTGAAGGTGAAGAGAATTATTTATTTTTACTTTCTATTTGCTTATTTAGCCGTGAGAAATCAGCCTTTAATCGCAGTATTTGGAATAATGCCACTAATAAACCGATAACGATACCCGCAAACAATTCTATGGTTAAGATAACAGCTAAAGGTAAAGAAAGAGAGGTAATACCTAAATTTATTTGTACCGGATGAAAATTCAGTACGGAGAAAATCAACGCAATAATAAAAACAACGGCGAATATAATTAGAATAATTAATTTCATGAATGATTGCTTCATTAGTGCGTTGAAAGATTAATCTATAATTTTACATTTTTCACGAGAAATATCTACCCTATCTCGTAATTCCTTTCCTGGTTTAAAATGAGGAACATATTTTGCTGTCAATGATACGCTATCCCCCGTTTTTGGATTTCGACCCATCCTGGGCGCTCTATGATGCAATGAAAAACTTCCAAAACCTCGTATTTCGATTCTTTCACCGGCAGACAAAGTTTCGCTCATTTGTTCAATAACACACCTTACAGCCAATTCCACATCTTTAATTGCAAGATGAGGAAGCTGCCTTGCTAAGGCTTCAATTAATTCTGATTTTGTCACTTTCAATCCTTGGGAATGTAATCTTTATAAGATTATTTTATTTTCATTCCAAAAAAAAGGGAGTACTTTACAGCACTCCCTTTCTTGCTTTACATTACTTTTCCAATTGCTTGAAAATATCGCCTAAAGTAGCTGAGCCCGCATTAGCTTGCTGACCAAAGTCTTTTAAAGCACCTGCTTCTTCATCACTATCTTTCGCTTTTATTGATAGAGAGATAGATTTTGTTTTCTTATCAACACCAATAAATTTCGCTTCAATTTCATCGCCTTCATTTAATAATGTACGCGCATCTTCTACACGATCACGTTGAATTTCTGAAGCGCGTAAATAACCTTCAACATTTTCAGCCAACTCAATCACTGCACCTTTTGCATCAACTGATTTGATGGTACCTTTAACCAGGCTACCTTTCTCATGAAAACCAATGAAGTTCTGGAACGGATCTTGTTCCAGTTGCTTAATACCTAGAGAAATACGTTCACGCTCAGAATCAACTGCCAAGATAACAGTCTCTACTTCATCACCTTTCTTGTAGTTACGGATTGCTTCTTCACCCCCTTCTTTCCAAGTGATATCAGAGGTATGAACAAGACCGTCAATGCCGCCTTCCAATCCAATAAAAACACCAAAATCAGTGATTGATTTGATTTTTCCTGAGATTTTGTCGCCTTTGTTATGTGTTGCTGCGAACTCATCCCAAGGGTTAGTACGACATTGCTTCATACCTAAAGAAATACGCCGACGTTCTTCGTCAATTTCCAGAACCATGACTTCAACTTCATCACCTAATTGAACCACTTTAGATGGATTAACGTTTTTGTTAGTCCAGTCCATTTCAGATACGTGAACCAAACCTTCAACACCTTCTTCAATTTCAACAAAACAACCGTAATCCGTTAAATTGTTTACTTTACCTGTTACACGGGTTGCCGCCGGGTAATGCTCTGCAATTTCTTTCCATGGATCTTCACCCATTTGTTTCATACCTAATGAAACACGGGTTTTCTCTTTATCGAATTTAAGTACTTTAACTTCGATTTCCTGACCAATTTCAACACACTCCGAAGGATGACGAACACGACGCCATGCCATATCAGTAATGTGTAATAGACCATCAATACCACCTAAGTCGATAAATGCACCGTAATCCGTTAAGTTTTTAACAATACCTTTAACCACTGCGCCATCTTCCAGAGTTTTCATTAACTCTTCTCTTTCTGCACTGTATTCTTTTTCTACCACAGCACGACGGGATAACACAACGTTATTACGTTTTTGGTCAATTTTAATGACTTTAAATTCAAGATCACGACCTTCCAGGAAAGTCGTATCTCTAATTGGACGAACATCAACTAATGAACCGGGTAAGAAAGCGCGTAATGCACCCACTGCTACTGTAAAACCACCACGGACTTTACCGTTAATGCGACCAATAACAGTTTCTTCACCTTCAAAGGCTTTCTCAAGTTCGCCCCAAGCTCTGTTTTTCTTCGCTTTATCACGGGAAAGAAGCGTTGAACCTAGACCATCTTCGAACAAATCAAGTGCTACCTCAATTTCATCACCAACATTTACTTCCAGGTCACCATCAGGCGTTAAAAATTGCCATTTAGGGATAACACCTTCAGACTTGGCTTGGGCACTCACGATAACGAAATCATTATCGATATCAATAACAGTACCAATTAACATAGCACCAGGACGCATTTCAGTCCTGATTAAACTTTCTTCAAATAATTCAGCAAAGCTCTCGCTCATTTTTTCTTTCCCACACTTGTTTAATTCTACTCTTTACACATAAGTATCAGCGTTAAACACGCTGCCTTTTATGGAGAGTACAACAAGTTACTTTTATCAAAGTTATAATAAAGCCGTTATATCAATTATTTAACGACCACCTAAGGTTCTAACGAACCAAATTTAATACCTCTTCAATGACCTTCTCAATGGATAGATCAGAAGAATCTATATAAAGAGCATCTTCTGCCACTTTTAACGGTGCAGTTGTCCGCTGTTGATCTCGACGATCACGCGCTTCAATCTCTTTAGTAATTTGCGTAAGATTAGCATCAATTCCTTTTTCTATCAACTGTTTATATCGTCTTTTGCCTCGCTCTTCAGCGCTGGCTGTTAAATAGACTTTATTTGCTGCATCAGGAAAAACCACCGTCCCCATATCTCTACCATCGGCGACCAAACCCGGTGCCTGCTGAAAATCTTTTTGTTTTTGTAATAAAACAGCTCGCACCGCAGGATATGCCGCAATAATAGATGCGGTATTTCCTATTATTTCAGCAGGCAACTCAGCCGTAATATTCGCTCCATTTAATTTAACAATGAGTTCATCAGCACATTCAAATTCTAGCAACATTGTTTGCGCAGCACTGACCAGTGCATCAACATTATCAAGATCAATATTGTTTTTTAATACAGCAATTGCCAAGGAACGATAAATAGCACCACTATCTAAATAATTCCAGCCGAGTTGTTTAGCAACCAGACGACTTATCGTACCTTTACCGGCACCACTTGGACCATCAATCGTTAAAACCGGCACACTCATATTAACTTTAATCCTAACTGAGTTGCCAAATCACGAAACTCAGGAAAAGAGGTATTTACGTTTTGGCAGTCTTCAATAGTGATGGCTGCCGTTGCTCTTAAACCCGCAATAGAAAATGACATCGCAATACGGTGATCATCATGTGAGTTAACCACGCCGCCACCCATAGAATCAACCGGTTTACCTTGTATCACCATACCATCATCAGTAGCTTGAGCATCTACACCCAATATTTGCAAGCCATCCGCCATCACTTGAATACGATCACATTCTTTAACACGCAATTCTTTTGCACCCGTCAATTTAGTCTGTCCTTCTGCACAGGCAGCAGCAACAAAAAGCACGGGAAATTCATCAATGGCTAATGGCACCAATTTTTCAGGAATATCAATGCCTTTTAATTGACTGGACACCACTCTTAAATCAGCGACCGGCTCACCACCCACTGTACGCTCATTCAATACTTCAATATTAGCCCCCATCAAACGTAAAATATCAATAATACCTGTACGTGTTGGATTAATACCCACATGCTTTAGTGTAACATCTGAGTCGGGTGCAATCGATGCCCCGACCAAAAAGAACGCTGCCGATGAAATATCACTGGGTACATCAATATCTGATGCAATTAAACTGCCCTTTGAATTGATAGTTGCTTTGCTTCCTTCACGCTGCACAGGGTATGAAAAACCTTTCAACATTCTTTCGGTATGATCACGCGTTGGTGCTGGTTCAACCACTGTTGTTTCACCTTCTGCATACATCCCGGCCAGCAATAAACAAGACTTAACCTGTGCACTTGCCATAGGCATCACATAATTAATCGCTTGTAACTTATCTGTTCCGCTAATACGCAATGGCGCAGTGCCATCTGTTTCTGTCTCAATATTCGCCCCCATTGATATCAATGGAGCAGTCACCCTTTTCATCGGTCTTGAAGATAATGAGGCATCACCGGTTAATACAGAATTAAAATTCTGCCCCGCCAATAATCCACTTAATAAACGCATGG
>CAYMPX010000075.1:0-11401 GCA_964392135.1 uncultured Methylomarinum sp. | reverse complement strand
GATCATAATGGCTGTGTGCTTAATCTGTTAGATACACCGGGACATGAGGATTTTTCTGAAGATACTTACCGGACATTAACCGCTGTTGATTCGGCATTAATGGTGATTGATGTTGCCAAAGGGGTAGAAAACAGAACCATTAAGTTAATGGAAGTCTGTCGACTCAGAACCACGCCTATTTTAACCTTCATCAATAAACTGGATAGGGAGGGTAAAGATCCTATTGATTTGCTGGATGAAGTTGAAACGGTATTAAATATTAAATGTGCTCCCATGACCTGGCCTATTGGTATGGGTAAACGATTTAAAGGGGTTTATCATCTTTATAAAGATGAGGTGCTTTTGTTTAGCGCGCAACATGCCGGGAAAATTGTTGAAGCGGAAGTGATTAAAGGGCTTGATAATCCTAAGTTAGATGAATTGCTGGGAGATCAGGCAGAAGAGCTAAGAGAAGAAATTGAATTAGTGCAGGGTGCAAGTCATGCGTTCGATTTGACCGATTATTTAAGCGGTGAGTTAACCCCCGTATTTTTTGGTTCAGCGATTAATAACTTCGGTATTATTGAGTTATTAGATGCATTTGTTGAATATGCTCTCTACCAAACTAAACGAATGGCGGAGCAACGTGAAGTTTCGCCTGAAGAGAGGAAATTCTCGGGATTTATATTTAAAGTACAAGCAAATATGGATCCCTCTCATAGAGATAGGGTGGCTTTTTTACGGGTTTGCTCTGGTATTTTTGATAAGGGCATGAAAGTAAATCATGTGCGTTTAGGGAAAAATATTCAGGTGAGTAATGCGATTACGTTTCAGGCGGATACGCGTAAAAGTGTAGAAATTGCATACCCTGGAGATATTATTGGTTTGCACAATCATGGCACGATTACCGTTGGTGATACTTTTACACAGGGTGAAACCCTTAAATTTGGCGGTATTCCCTTTTTTGCCCCTGAATTATTTCGTCGTGTGGTATTAAAAGACCCTTTACGTGCTAAAGCGTTGCAAAAAGGTCTGGTGCAACTCACAGAAGAAGGCGCGACTCAGTTATTTAAGCCATTAAAAAATAATGATTTAATTCTAGGTGCGGTTGGGGTGTTGCAATTTGATGTCACTGCGCACCGGCTTAAAAGTGAATACAATGTAGAGTGTATTTATGACACTGTGGCTATTAATACCGTGCGCTGGGTCAGTGCAGAAGATCCTAAAATGCTAGAAGAGTTTAAAAAGAAGGCATTTGAAAACCTGGCAGAAGATGGCGGTGGCTATTTGGTTTATCTGGCAAGCAGTCGAGTTAATTTACAGTTAACTGAAGAGCGTTGGCCGGATATTGTTTTTAGTGCGACCAGAGAATTGTAGTTCACTATGTTCCCATGCTGCGTATGGGAAATGTAGTGTGTAAGGATATGCTTATAACCTGTCACCTTTGCTTTTTTGGTCTTGTGCACTTTGGTTTAGATTAGAAAGAGAATGTAAATAAGCATAGTTTTACTATGGTTGTTAATTTATAATTAATTACTTACATAATTTAATATCTTGTTTTTATAGATAAGACCGTAGAAGAGTCAAGTCGTATTTTGTAATCAGGTATTGGGCAAGGGAACGCTTCTAATGTTAGATTGAGATTTATAGTGTTTAGTCGCAAACATTAAAGGTATTTTATATCGAAATGTTTATTGTGTTGTCTGTCTGTTGGTCTATAGCAAAGCCGAGTTTTTTTTAATGAAAATATTAGTTGTTGATGATAGTAAAGTTATACGCATGGTAGTCACCGAATGTATCGTGTCTATGGGGCATGAAATTATTAATGCAGAGAATGGCGATGAGGCAATAGATTATATTAGTGAAAATGATGTTGACTTAGTGTTGATGGATGTAGAAATGCCGGGTAGAAATGGATTTGATATCACCTTGGCAATACGAAAAATGAAAGTTGATGACTGGTTTCCTATTATTTTTCTAACCACAAAAATAGATGATGATTCATTTTCTAATGGTATTCTGGCTGGAGGCGATGCTTATTTACCTAAGCCAATCAACCCATTGCGACTGCAATTAACGATTACGGCAATGGAGCGTATTTATATCATGCGGCAGAAATTACAATCCGCTCAAAAAGATTTGTTGCAGGCAAATAAAGCGTTAGAACGATTGGCTTTGTATGATCAGCTTACTGGACTGGCTAATCGTCGCAATTTTGATGAAACATTGGAGAGTCAATTTAAACTGTCAGCAAGAAATAAATCCCCTTTATCATTGATTATCTGCGATATTGATTTTTTTAAAATTTATAATGATAATTATGGTCATCAAAAAGGCGACCAGTGTTTGGCTGATGTTGCAAAAATTATAGGAAGACGAGAAGGAAGACCTACTGATAAAGCATGTCGTTATGGTGGGGAAGAGTTTACTGTTATTTTGCCAGATACCTTTTTGCAAGGCGGCTTGCAAATTGCGGAGAATATAAGACAAGCGGTATTTAATGCAAATATTATTCATAGCGGTTCTAAAGTGAGTTCTGTTGTCACTTTAAGCTTGGGGATTGTGACTTATACCGGACAGTTTAAAACGCAAAGTGAGATGCTTAAAGCAGCAGATGATGCGTTATACAGAGCCAAAGATAACGGGCGCAACCGAGTAGAAAGTAATTGAGGGTTTTAGCTAAAGATTTTATAGAAACCGAGGAAGGCCTGGTTTTTGCGGTTGTAGAAAGTGGTCTGGAGCAGGGTAAGGTGCTTTGTTTTCTTCGATATATCAAGCTAAATAAACAGTGGCAAAAAGTAAATACCGCACAGGCTAATCAGTTTTTATCCGAACATTACCCGCACTATTTATATTATTCGCCTTTTAAACAAGCGCATTGTCATGCGCTTGCTTTAGATCAGATATTTAAACATCACCAGCCTGGATTACGCTTACATCAGATTTTAACAAAAAAACCGGTGGACGATGTTGAAAGCGATTTGCTTCAGCTTTGTCGGTTATATAAAAGCGAGGGGCTTGATCTGAGCAGTTTAGGTGTTACAGGGTCTATTCTGATTTCTGCTCAAAAGCAACATTCAGATATTGATTTGGTTTGTTACTCCAGGGCGCAGTTCAATCAACTTAGAAAGCTCACAGGCAAGTTAATTCAGCAGGGAAATTGTTCGGCGTTGAATGAAATGGATTGGCAGGATTCTTATGCTCGGCGGGCGTGTGATTTAAGTTATAAGGAATACTTATGGCATGAAAAACGAAAATTGAATAAAGCAATGATTAATCAGCGAAAATTTGATTTAAATCTTGTTTTAGAGCGTCTCGAAAATATCTCTTTAAAACAATATAAAAAGTTGGGCGCAGTGGTGTTGAGAATGCAAATTACCGATGCTGCTTTAGCATTTGATTACCCGGCTGAATTTTTTGTTAATCATCAGCAGATAAAATCCATTGTGAGTTACACCGCAACGTATACTGGGCAAGCTCAAGTGGGTGAATGGGTTGAGGTGGCAGGGCAATTGGAGCAGTCAACTGACGGTGTAAAACGTATTGTTGTCGGATCGAGTCGTGAAGCGACGGGTGAATATATCAAGGTGATTAGTGCATAAATTAACCCAGCTTAATGGTTTTTCTGCGGTTATATTCGATATGGATGGTTTAGTGCTTGATACAGAAGCAACGTATTGTGTCGCTTGGCAACAAGCATCGCTGGAAATGGGGTATGATTTTACTGAGGCGTTTTGTTTGTCACTCTCTGGCTTACATCATCAGGATGTTTCGCAACGCTTAATCAGTTGTTGTGGTAATGATTTTGATTTAAAACAGTTTACTGATTTAAGTGCTAAATACTGGTATCAATATGTTAATCAACAAGGGATTCCTGTTAAAAAGGGTTTTTTTAGCCTGGTAGCAGAGCTTGAAGCGAAGGCTGTTCCTTTTTGCCTGGCAACCAATAGTCCGCAAAAAAATGCCTTGCAATGCTTGTCTCTAGCAAATTTGGAGGGCGTTTTTGAACATATTATTGCCCGCGATCATGTTGAGCGGGGTAAGCCAGCTCCCGATATTTTTTTGTTAGCGGCTGAAATATTAAACATACCTATTGCCGAATGTTTAGTGATAGAGGATTCGAAAACAGGGATTCAGGCAGCCGTTAATGCGGGTGCAAATTCCGCTTTTATTCCTTCGGTTTATCCGGTTAATACAACGGTACTTGCTTTAGCTGACTATCTATTTAATGACCTTGATGAATTAGCGCAAATTATCCATTAGAACGTGGTTCATCCTGTATAATTCGTTCAATTTTTTAACGCCTTAGTATTTATTTTGAAATTGTCAGACAAAAAGATATCCGTTATTGCTCCCGCAAGATTACATATGGGCTTTATTGATTTAAGTGGCTCATTGGGGCGTAACTTTGGAAGTATTGGTGTTGCTTTAAATGAAATTGCAACACAGCTGACTGTTAGCTTTTCTGAACAGTTGATCATACAAGGCGCTTCGTCTATAAGAGCCGAGAAGTGTACAAAAATATTGTGTGGGGTTCTTAAGGTATCGGATCAGCTAAAAATAGAAATTGAAAGTGCTATTCCAGAACATGTCGGTTTAGGTTCAGGCACACAAATGGCATTAGCCATAGGTTCTGCTTTAAACGGGTTTTATGATTTAGGACTAAGTGTCCGTGAAATTGCTCAATTAACGGATAGAGGTATGCGTTCCGGTATTGGTATCGGGGTTTTTGAACAAGGGGGCTTAGTGGTTGATGGTGGGCGAGGGTGTGATACCTTAACGCCGCCTGTTATTTCACACATGGATATCCCGGAAAGCTGGCGATTTATTTTAGTTTTTGACCAAAGAGGTCAGGGCTTGCATGGTGAACAAGAAATCAATGCGTTTAAAGAACTGCCACCCTTTCCTCATCAAGAAGCCGCAAGACTTTGTTATTTGTTAATGATGCAAGGGCTGCCCGCAGTTGCAGAGAACAATATTGAATTATTTGGTGATGTGATTACTCAACTACAGCAATCGGTTGGCGAACATTTTGCCTCGGTACAAGGGGGAGTTTTTACCAGTCTTGAAGTCGCAAAGGTGATGCAATGGTTAGCTCAGCAGGGCGCTGTGGCAATTGGTCAGACCTCTTGGGGACCTACTGGATTTTGTGCAGTTGATGGCGCAGAAAAAGCAGAAGCATTACGGGCTGAAATTCAGAAAAATTTTTCTCATTTTAGTAATTTAAGTTTTGTGGTCGCCAGCGCTAGAAATAGTGGTGGGGATGTTTTTGTCGATTAAGGAATGTACAGGCTTGTTAATTCTGGCGGAAACAAAAAATTAAGCAGTACCTGTAATTAGAAATGAAAAACCTGCTTATTATCGCAAACTCAGGGCGCATGTTGGCGCAGTTTGCTGCGAATTTAAATATTCAGTCTTTGGTTGTCGATTGTTTTTCTGATGTGGATACTGAAAAACTGGCATTGCAGTGCATCCGAGTTGATAGCCTGGCTTTAGTGCAGGTAAAAACTGCGATTTTTAGTTTAATGGCCAAATACAGTGTTAGCCATGTGGTTTATGGTAGCGGGCTAGAATGTTACCCGGCGACGCTGGAATTTTTACATCAACACTTAAGTGTTTTAGGTAATACCCCTGATACTTTTTTAACGATTCAAAATAAACCGCAATTCTTTCAGGTTTTAACGCGGTTAAAAATCCCTTATCCAGAAACTTGTTTTGCTCCACCTCATATTAATAAAGGCGGGTTAATAAAGCCTATGCAAGGGGAAGGTGGAATAGGGGTGAAAAAGTGTCAGAGCCTGGTACAAAAATCAGCAAATAGCTATTGGCAACAATACCAGTCAGGCACTGCGATGTCTGTGTTGTTTGTAGCCAATGGTATTGAATTTAAGATTATTGGTTTTAATAAGCAATATGTTACTTCGATAGCAGATAATGATTTTGTGTTTTTGGCAGTAATCAGTCAACCTGAAATAACGCATGAGATTGTAAATCGTATCACTGTCTGGTTAACAAGGCTGGTTGTTGCATTTTCTTTAATAGGAATTAATTCACTGGATTTTATAGTTGATCGTACGCAGTGTTGTTATGCGCTAGAAATAAATCCTCGTCCATCGGCCAGTATGCAGCTTTATCACAGGGGGTTGTTAGCTAACCATATAAATAGTTTGAATAAGGGACAACTGCTTGCTATTTCACAGCCTGGTGACTACCAAGGCTATCAAATTGTTTTTGCTGAAAAGAAAACCTATATCAGTGTAAATACCTTATGGCCGCAATGGGTTATTGATATACCGCAAGCGGGTGTATTTATTAACACAGGGTTACCGATATGCAGTATCATTGCCAGCGGAAAAAATGAACAGCAAGTCCAAGACTTGTTGCTATTGAAACAACAAACGATTAAGAAAATTTTAAGATAGGGATCTATAAATGCAATACTCAGCGAGTGTTAATAAACTAACCCAGCCATTAGTGCAAGAATTGATTGATAATGCGGATAAACTACGCTTGGGTGTGCAAACGCTAGAAAATGGTTGTACCGTTATTGATGCGGGTATTGATGTGCCGGGTGGATTGGAAGCTGGACGTATTATTACAGAAATTTGTATGGGTGGAATGGGTACGGTTTCAATTTCGCAAAGTGCGTATACAGATAACTGGCCGCTCACAGTTAATGTTCATGCAAGTAATCCTGTATTGGCATGTTTAGGGAGTCAGTATGCAGGCTGGAGTTTGTCGCATGAGAAATATTATGCCTTAGGTTCGGGACCTGCGCGTGCAATGGCCAAGAAAGAAAAGGACGGGGAAATTATTCCTGTGGAAGCGTTATATAAAGAATTGGGTTATCAGGATACTGCTGATTCAGTAGCATTGGTGATAGAAAATGACAAAATTCCACCGCTTGAAATTGTAGAGAAAGTCGCTTCGGCTTGTGGTGTTTCTGCTGATAAATTAACCATTATTGTAACACCAACCAGTAGTCTTGCCGGTTGTGTTCAGGTTGTTGGTCGGGTGTTAGAAGTGGCTATGCATAAAGCCCATGAATTACATTTTCCTTTAGAAAATATTATTGATGGTAGCGGCAGTGCGCCAGTTTGTCCTCCTCACCCGGATTTTGTTAAAGCAATGGGGCGTACCAATGATGCTATTTTGTTTGCAGGTCAGGTACATATTTTTGTCAAAGGTTCTGATGAAGCCGCAGAAAAATTAGCCACAGCACTGCCAAGCTCAACATCAAAAGATTATGGCAAACCTTTTGCGGAAATTTTTAAAGCCTGTAACTATGATTTCTTTAAAATTGATGGCATGTTATTCAGTCCTGCCAGTGTGATTGTAACGGCTGTTGAATCGGGCAATAGTTTTCGTGCTGGAAAGCTTGATAATGCCTTGTTAGATCAATCGTTTGGTGTGTAATTAATATAATCTATAGGTAGGTTGGGTTATTTCCAACCTGCAATTTTCATCAGTATTTAGGGGTTGATTTTTGGGTCGTATAGCAATTTTTACGGATGATCCGGGATGGCATGGTAAACAATTACGTCTTGCTTTTTCTCGTCAAGGATATACCGGCAAA
This sequence comes from uncultured Methylomarinum sp., assembly GCA_964392135.1. Classification (GTDB taxonomy): domain Bacteria; phylum Pseudomonadota; class Gammaproteobacteria; order Methylococcales; family Methylomonadaceae; genus QPIN01. The sequence goes on along the minus strand of CAYMPX010000075.1, from coordinate 3,846 downwards.
TATGTTTCTTTAACAGAATGTAAAATTAATCTGGGTTCTACAGGAGTATCTATTGATATTCCAGGTTTTGAATCGTCTTTACCTGATGCTGTTTTTGTCAGAGGTGTTCCCGGTGGATCTTTACAGGAAGTGGTTTTTTATCTGGATATTTTACACGCCTTAAAAGTGATGGGTATTCCCGTTTACAATGACGGTCATGCAATAGAAAAAACGGTTGATAAAGGTATGACCAGCTTTTTGTTAAAAAATGCAGGGATTAATACGCCATTAACCTGGGTGCTGAGGGACAGGACAAAAGCCATAACCATTGCAGAGCAGGAATTGAAAAAAGGTTATCAGTTAATTACTAAACCTTTATTTGGTTCTCAGGGCGAAGGGGTCAGACGACTGGAAAAAATGACCGATTTATTCTGGTTAACCAGTAGCAATGGTATTTATTATTTTCAGCGTTTTATTGATTGTGAAGGGGAAGGTTACTCTGATATTCGTGTTTTTGTAATTTATGGACTCGCTGTTGCAGCCATGCGTCGACGCGGTACATCGTGGTTAAATAACGTGGCACGCGGGGCTAAGTGTGAAGTTGTCGAGCTGGATCCTTTGCTGTCTGAAATGGCAATAAAAGCAACGCAAGCATTATCTATGGATTATGCAGGTGTTGATATTATTAAGGATAAAGACGGGCTATACAGTGTGATCGAAGTGAATAGTATTCCGGCATGGAAAGGCCTGGAAAGTGTTTGTGATTTGAATGTTGCTGAATTATTGGCCAATGATTTGATTGGTCGTTGTTTAAATCAAAGTCTGGAAAGCGTTGCCTCATGATGACTCAAGACCAATTAATGGCACTGTATAAAACAGCTTGTGAATGCGATGTACAGGCTTTTAAACCGGGAAATGTCAGTATTTATAATGCAGGGCATGATATGACGGTTAATGATTTTATCCTTAGTGCAGATGTTAGTGCCAGACCGATAACCAATCCTGGTTATTCGCTAGGGGAAAAAATATATTATGCCGTAAAGGCAACCAGAGAAGCCGTAGAATGCAATACAAATCTTGGTATTCTTTTGCTCTGTGCGCCTTTATTTGAAGCGAATTATCAACAAAAAAAAGGACAGTCTTTAGCCGATGCCTTGCAATCTGTGTTAGAAAGCACCACCATCAAAGATGCTGATTGGGTGTTTAAAGCGATAAGTTTAGCGGCTCCCGGTGGTTTGGGCGAGGCAGAAAATCAAGATGTCAGTGAAAAAGCAGAGGTTACATTGACACAAGCCATGGCCATAGCCATGGATAAAGATAGAATTGCCAGGCAATTTATAACAAATTATAAAGATATTTTTGATTTTTCAGTTTTGAGGTATAATACTGCCTTGGTTAAATTTGATGATCAGGCATGGGCTGCAGTTGCTGTATTTACAGGGCTTTTACGTCGCTTTCCTGATAGTCATATTGAACGAAAATACGGCGATAAATACTCAGGATGGGTATGTAAGCAAATAACTACAGTCGACGATGCCTTGTTAGATACAGCGAGTCCTGAACAATTATTACCTATGCTACATGAAGTGGATAGGCAGTTTAAGGCTAAAGATATTAACCCTGGCACTACGGCCGACCTGACGGTGGCGACGGTATTAATAAGTTTAATGGAAGCATTTGCTGTTAGGTGGACTAGCTAATGCAGTTAAGGAGTGGTAAAATTTTTCTAGCGACATAAAAATGTCCTTTAACACTTTACTTTTTATTAATAGGATCAAGCTCAATGGCTATAATCAACAAATTACTAGTAGGCGAATCTTTAAACGGCGACGGAAACGAAGTTGCTCATATTGACTTAATGATGGGCCCTCGTGGTTCAGCTGCAGAATCTGCTTTCGCAAACTGCTTAACAAACAACAAAGACGGTTTTTCTAGTCTTTTAGCTGTTGTTGCTCCTAACCTTATGGTTAAACCTGCAACTGTTATGTTCAATAAAGTAACAATTAAAGGTTCCAAGCAAGCAGTTCAAATGTTTGGACCCGCACAACGTGGTGTTGCAATGGCTGTTGCTGACTGTGTTGAAGATGGAACTATCCCTGCTGATGAAGCGGATGATATCTTTATTTCTGTTGGTGTTTTCATCCACTGGATGGCTGAAGATGACGCAGCAATTGAGAAAAACAACTACGATGCTGTTAAAGCGTCTATCAAAAATGCGGTAGCTGGAACACCAACAGCAGCAGACGTTGTTGCTGCTAAAGGTTCTTCAGAGCACCCATTTGCAGCTAACAAAGTATAAATAATACGTTTGTAAATTGCTTGAAAAATGCCTCGGTTTATCCGGGGTATTTTTTTGCCTGAAATTTATAAAAAAAGCTGGATTTAACTTTGGTCGGCAATGAATTAACGCGTGTTTGTGTCTGAGAGGCATTATTATAAAAGTGAAATTCCCATTGAAATTAAGATATAATATCAGGATTCAGATTCGTTTTTAGGAATAGTTGTGTTTGAACTTGATAGGTTTAAATGGAACTTTTATATTATTTTCAGGAATTCACATATTATGAACAAAGTTAATGTTGCTTTGGTAAGACTGTTTCAATTTGTTATTTTTGTCCTTTTTACATTTATGGTCTTAGCCTATTTTGGCGCAATGATTTTAGTACCGTTAGACTTGATTGTATTAATTATTAAGGTTTTAAGTATTGTCGGTCTTGGTGGAATTATTGGTGCCGTTATTGCTGTTTCAATTGTTGCATATTTGGGATTGATAGTTTATAGAACACCTGATTTAATTAAAATGATTGTGGATACCGGTTTAGATTTGGTTAATACAGGTAAAGCCCGGGTTGAAGCATTTAACCAAATTGCTGAGAGTGTTAAAAAATAATTGAGTTTGGTACTCCGTATGGAGTAAGTGATTCTGAGGAAAAGGGTGTTTAGATATAAACACCCTTTTTTTTGCCTGAATATTAGGTTGTTGAAATGTGAACCCCCATCTGTCAGGGCAATCAGGTATATTTTTGTTATCCGCGCAAACTGATAATTGACCAGTCTTGTTGTTCAGCATATTCTCGAAGTTGCTGGTCAGGGTCTACTGCAACAGGTGTCGCAACAAGTTTTAACAGGGATAAGTCGTTATGAGAGTCGCTATAAAAATAACTGTTTTCTAAAGTCTCAGTTGAATTTTCTAACCATTCTTTCAGAAGTTTAACCTTACCATCCTGAAAGCAGGGCGTACCTTCAAATTTTCCGCTATAACGCCCATCAATAAATTCGGGTGTTGTTGCTAGCAAGATATCTATACCAAATAATTTAACAATAGGTTCAGTGACAAAGCGGTTGGTGGCAGTAATGACCATAACGGTATCCCCCTTAAAACGATGCTTGTTAACTAACCGAATAGCGGGTTTAAGTTGAATAGGTTTTATTATTTCTTCAATAAACTGCTCTCGCCATTTAAACAGTTGTTCAGGATCATTTTTTGCCAATGGTGCAAGAGAGAAATCTAAAAATTCAACAATATCCAGTTCCCCTTTTTTGTAGTCATCATAAAATTTGGCATTTGCTTCCTGGTATAAACCTTTATCGACGATACCCTGGTCAACCAGAAATTGCCCCCACAAATAATCACTGTCATCTGAAATGAGGGTGTTGTCTAAATCAAAAATAGCTAAACTCACGGTTAAATCCTGTTTGGATGAATAAAAGTTAAAGTGTTATAGCGTCAGTAAGTGTTTTATGGAACAATAATGCTATTAATTTTAATACTGACTTGTTCTTTTATTTTAACATTTAGATTATTGACGATACATAATATAGCTAAAAATGTAGTATTTAATCCAAGTGTGCGATGTGCATATAGAT
>CAYMPX010000074.1:0-11401 GCA_964392135.1 uncultured Methylomarinum sp. | reverse complement strand
ACCGCAGTCAAGCTCATTTGATAACGCATCAATCCGTGTTTTGTCTTTTTCAATAATAACGACTTCATGTGCTTTATTCAACAGTGCGATTGTAGTCATGACTGCCAGGGAACTTGCACCTAAAAATACGACTCTCATAATTCATTCACTCTCTTGCCAAACCATGTTTCAGGATGTAAGCATACCAATAATGCGACAATTTCAAGACGTCCGGCTAACATATCAAAGCAAAGCACTATTTTTAGCACAGTGGATAATTCTGCCCGAGTGATGCCAGATGATAGCCCTACCGTTGCAACTGCTGAAACCACTTCAAAAAGTGCATCCAATGGCTGATAGTTCATTGCAATAAAAGGTAACCAGGAAAAAAATATTAACGTGATAAACCAGCCCAGCATGGTTAAGACATTCATTATTTCTTCTGAATGAATTGCCTTGCCGGCCAGTTTTGGCTCAAAAATTACATGGCTTGGCATGGCCGTTCGTTGAATACTGTAGTGCATAAGTTTTAAAATAATCAAAAAACGCAGAACTTTGAAGCCACCAGCAGTCGAACCTACATTACCCCCTATCGCCATAGACAAGGTAACGATACCTTTAACCAGCGGATCAAGATATGTGCTGTTTAAACTACTAAATCCTGTTGTCGTTTGGGCAGAAATAGCTAATAACAAAGCTTGTTTAACCGATGCAAGCCAGTCCATGTTGCTATGTATAGCCATAATCACAGTCAAAGTCAGTGAGACACTGACGATTAACAGCATCAAAGCAAGTGTTTCCTGAACTGATGTAGATTGTCTCAAACCATGCTGATAAATGCGAAAATATAGCGGTAAAGAAATCGCGCCCAGCAGCCCCATGCAAGACAGAAGTAGCTGAAGTGACCAGCCATTAAGTCCAGCCAGGCTATGGTTAAAACCTGAAAAACCACCGGTCGAGACGGCACTCAATGAATGAATCAACGCTATAAAACCATCAACTCCCGAAAAATACAATAAAAATGTAGACAGAATAGTCAGTAGCAAATAAACCTGAGTGACTTGTCTAGCATGTCTATAAATTCCTGTGGGCACACCTTCGCGGTCTAATTCCTGACCTAACAGGCGGCGATTCCCAGGTTGTTGACCTATCAGCAAGACAATAGCGAACACCACGAATCCTAATCCTCCATACCACTGCATCCAGGCACGCGCAAACAGAAAACTTCTTGGTTTATCCTCTAGTTCAGTTAAAGTCGACAAGCCTGTGGTAGTGATGCCTGAAACACTTTCAAATACAGCATCCATAAAAGAAATTTCCGCGCCCATAAAGGGATAAACCATTGCTGCCGCCCCCAATACAAAGGCAAGCGTAGTGATTGTCAGTGCTTCATTAGCTTGAATGTGTGCGGGAACAGGCAAGCGTACAAAGGGTAAAGCCATGATAGCCAAAACACCTGCAATGGCAATAAAACGCAGTGCAAATTCATATTCAACATAGAATACTGCGATAGTCGCTGGCAGTAAAAAAAGCCCCGCTTGTACAAGTGTTAGTTGCGATACATACTTAAGGATTACCAGACCTCTAATTGAATACATCAATAATGATGAACGATCATTCATTATTTAATTATCTGCTCAAGAGATGAATAAAAATTCATATTTTTGGCACTCAATTTACAACTTAAATTGGCAACGATTCAATGAATATTATTGATAACAAAACCTATGAGGATTTTTTATTACTAAAAGACATTAGTGCTATCATGAAAAATATTATCACCAGTACAGGCCAGAAATAGGGCGCGACAATAAATACAGCCAACATCATAAACAAAAACACACTGATAAATATCAACAGTCCTATGCCAAAAAATGCCAAGACCATGAGTATGCCGGTAAAAAACAGGACAGTCAGTAGCGTGGGTATAGCTGCGAAACGAATTAATGGATCTGCGACGGGTTCACCATTTATTTCCAAACTAAACTGCCCGGCTTCTGGATGGAATAAATAGATCAGAGTTGTAATAAAACCACCGAACAGTAATATCTTGATGATCAAGTGGGTATTTCGATTATATTGCATATGATTAATGCCTTGCTAGTTAAATGCTCATACTTCGCACAGTTTCGTTTGCGGAGTATAACGAGTTAAATTTGCCAATAAAAATCTTAACGATACCATTTACTATCTGCTTCTTCTGCTGGAATATTTGTATGGCATTGTCCGCTACAAGTCGGGGTGTGTAATCCCGGATGGATGCTGATGCAGCAAAACCATAAACCATAAAATCTGTAATCTATTGATTTACATCTATTTATGTTTTGTTTTATGACTGTGTAAAGAGCTTTTAAGTCGACTGAGAAAATGACTATGTTTTTGAGTTTTATGTTCCAAATGTCGATAAACCAATAACTTCAGACCATCTTCAACAAATACCCAAAACAGACAATAAGCCCAGATCAGGCCGATGTATTCCCAGGAAATGGGTGTGACAAACCAGCCAAAACCTGCAATAAGTGCCGCGACGATTTGTGTGCTAATAATTGCAAATAATAATAGAGGAGCTGGAAATGGACGAACAAGAAAACAATTTCGAGTACGCGCAACAAACAACGTTAAATGTCCAGCTATTGCCAGTTTAAGAAAGATGATAGTTTGTAGCTGCCCAAGGCTGACATAAAATTGATTTTTGGCAATGATTAATAGCAGAAATGTTTCTGCAACACCAAGTATACCAAGCACAGTAGCAACAGTTAACACTTTACGCATATCCCAACGTACGGGAGTAGGAGGTAGCCAGGTATTATCTTTTGCAATCGTTAAAATAGGCAAATCATTCAATAATGCCAATAGAATAATCATTACCGCTGTAATGGGATAAAAGTTATAGACCAATATCGCGGTAACCATAAATAACATAATCCGAATGGTTTCGGTTATACGATAAATGGCATACGCATTCATACGCTCAAAAATTCGCCGCGCCTCTTCAATTGCATTAATGATAACGCTAAGCCCTGAGCCTATAAGCACCAGGTCTGCAGCTGCACGTGCGGCATCGGTGGCACCAGAGACTGCAATCCCGACATCGGCCTGTTTTAAAGCAGGAGCATCATTGACTCCATCGCCTGTCATACCGATTAAATGATTGTTGGCCTGCAGGTCTTTAACCAGCCAGTATTTATGCTCAGGAAACACCTGAGCAAAACCATCAGCCCGTTCAGCACACTGAGCCACATTATGGATAATGTCTTCTTGATCTTTCGCTTTAATAATTTGCTCAGCTAGCAGAATGTTCTGCCCTAAACCCAGCTCACCTGCAGTTTGTTTGGCAATCGCAATATTATCACCCGTGACCATTTTTATATCCACACCGTGATCTTTTGCTTCCTGTATCATGCTGGAAGCATCTTCACGGGGGGGATCAAATAATGACAAAATACCTAAAAACAACCAGCGTCCTTGCGGATCCGTTTTCGCCACCCCTAAAGCACGATAGCCCTTTAAAGCAAACTCATTAACAACTTGTTCAGCACGTTCACGGGTGGAAGCGTCCGGGTGACATAAGTTTAATACCACTTGAGGCGCACCTTTGCTCACTTTAAAAAGATAGCCTTCATCAGATTTCAGGGACACCTCAGTACGTTTTTGTACCGGATCGAAAGGCATAAAATGTTGTTGATGAAATGACTGTAATATTTTTTCATCGTTCAGTTTTTGCAAGATAGCACTATCAATCGCATCCGGGTTTTCGGCATCAGAAGCCAACGCTGCGGTTAGCAAAATGCCTTGCTTATTTTCCCCATTAAACATCACGGGGTCACCCAGAGTTAATTTATTTTGCGTCAAAGTACCTGTTTTATCGGAACAAAGAATATCCATGCCGGCTAATTCTTCAATAGATTCCAGCCGAGAAACAATGGCTTTTAATTTTGCCAGCTTTATTGCTCCAATCGCCATAGTCATTGACAAGACGGCCGGTAAAGCGACAGGAATGGAAGCCACTGTTAAAATCAAGGCAAATTGAACTAATTCCATGACGGGTAATTGCCGTTCCATACCGACCAGAACCAGGATAACCACAAGTGCTAAACTCATCATAATCAGATAATCACCGATATGTATGACGGCTTTTTGGAAATGTGACTCACTTTTTGCGGAACCAACTAATTTTGCAGTTTTGCCAAAATAGGTATTTTCTCCTGTACTGATTACCACCCCTGTCATTTCGCCCTGTTTGGCAATAGAACTGGAGTAAATTAAATCGCTTGTACGCTTATCTACAGGTAATGATTCCCCCGTTAAAGCCGATTGATCAATACTAAGATAGTCGCCTTCTAATAATACAATATCTGCGGGTATTACATCGCCCAAACGAATTTTCACCTTATCGCCAGGCACTAATGTTGAGGCATCAATACTAATCCATTGTCCATCCCTGAACACTCGCGCTTTTAATGCCAGATTCTTTTTTAACTGCTCAATCGCATTACCTGCTTGATACTCCTGCCAAAAACCTACAACCGCATTAAATACCAGCATCACCAGAATAATGACCAGTTCTTCTGTATTATGTACAACAGCTGAAAGTATCGCCGCTATTTCTATCATCCAGGCAATAGGTCCCCAGAAGTAAGACAAAAATTTTAGCAAAGCACTTTTATGTTTTTCCTGAATGGTATTCAATCCATAAAACGCCAGACGCGCTTGAGCATCAGCTTCGGATAGACCATTCAAATTGCTTTTTAGATACTTTAGCAGTGCATCAACCTCAAGCGAGCGAACTCTGTCGCTATCAAGAGGCGGTGGAAATTTTTGAGTATTTTTTTTCATAATAACCAACTTATATTGTCAAAACCTGGAAACCTCTAGGTTTAGTTATGATAATGCGTTTTACTTTCTTTATCTGTCATTAAAAAGAACACGACTCCCGTTCCAATAAGCCCCATCACCCACCCGACCCCCCAAATCATAATCCCGCCTAATGGTTGGTCAAGCATGATTTTAATAGCCAAACTTCCATCCAGCACATCATATGCGCTATAAATTTGATCTCTTTTCAAGGTAATAATCGCACCGATAATGGTATTAGGAATAGTCACTAGCCATAACAATCCGAATATCAAAAGAAATACGTGCACTTTTTTTGCGCAGATCACAAATCAACCACCAAAAGAAAAAACCGGTGAATATCATCGTAAAGTGCATCGTGTTATGTAACGCGACTGATCGGCTAAGACATGATTATGCAGGTCTGGAATTTGCCAAATAATGAGGGTCGCAATAAATAAACAAAATACTACCAAGTACGATAATAATTGATTTTTTCATAATCACCTTTTACTATTAATTAGTCAATATTGCTTTCTCAAAATTCAGATCCTTACTAACTCTATGATGCAAACTAAAATAATCAGCTTTGCCAGAAATCTTAAACCCCGCCTTTCCCCAATAATGTCCAATCCGAGCCCCTGCGAATAATCAGAATAATCAGAAATGCTATTTTTTAATGGAATCAATATGGTATCACCCGGATCTGACACCAACGGCTTACCCGAATAATCTGGATTGTTAAAAGTGACTTTCGATGTATTGTTATCCTCCTGATAAAACAATTTAGTATGATTAATTTCCATGGCGACTTTGCCTGGATTAAACAAGCCGATAATCATTGCATTTGGTGATTCATCAAAGCGTTCAAAACGAACCACTGGAATAGCCTGGTTTATCGTATTAAATCAATATGATTCTGCATAGTTCATGCTTAAATATATAATGAATTAACTATCAGTATGTTACTACTTAGAAAAATACCGAAGTCAGTTTGTAAGCAAAATAAACAAGTAACTTCTATTAAAAGCTTCTAATAATCAATAGCTTAAATTTTAAAAGCAATAATTATGCCTAGTGGTATTGGTCTTAAATTCATTATTGTTACGTGTTATCTTTACTATCTTCCACCCGTAAAAAATATTAGCACAATAGTACATAAGCGAATGAAAATTTTTTTCTTGGTCATAATATTTCTACGTCATTAAATGGTAATCGTTACTAAAGATATTATACTTAATCTTGCTTTTCCATCAGGAGAGGATCGTCAGGAAAAGAAGGAGGAATCAAGTACAATTCAATAACTAATGCAACGATTGATATCTATTAAGCGATAATCATGCCAATATAACAACACGTTGTTATATTTAAGATAAATGAAATATTTCTCACGGTTTACATGGTCAATTTTACCGATATAACATTCGCCTGAGCGGTCAATTTTACCGTTAATAGAATTGAATAGAAAAGTAAACAATATATATATTTTTTAAATCTGAGACTTATCTAAAATCAACTATAATTATAAAGGTACATAGGAAAACAAAGTGATTTCAACAGATAATAAAACCCCACAGGATATAGGAATAATTTTTAAAAAAACAATACTTTTCTTTGGACTGATATTTGCCCAAATATCGAATTTTTTCTTTTGGCTTGAGGAGGCGATACCGATAGAGGAATTTTTTATATTTGATATGTTTTTGATTTTTTCTCTATTTTTTATCATGCTAAAGGAGCAAGGTAGAGTTACAAGTCACAATGCTATAACCCACTACACCTGTTTATTGGGTGCACTTAATAACTTTATGGCTACTCTATTCTTCCTGCTCTGGGGTGTTTTTTTTCCCGAAAAAGATCTGGCCTTTGTCACAAAAATTGGTCTAAATGGAAATTTTCAAATTGTTTTTGATATCATATCCTTGACCGTTCTACATTCTATTTACCTAAAATACAAAAACGAAATTGGAAGACTGAATACAGAGAAGATAATATTAGCTGAGGTGTTATTGATTATTACTCTGGCTACCACCCTTTCAATTATTTGAGGAACGCGCGCAGAATTAAATTCCGAAATAAATTATTCCAAAAGAAGGATCATTTTTATCAAACTGAGCCACAAGACCCCGTCTCTTTGAGCCGGGGATGTAGCGACTCTCTGGCGATAGCCAGTTAAGAAAATAGTGTTGTATAAGTTAATCATAGTGCTATCAATACATCCATCATCTAAATAACCAGGTAGCTACGCTTAAGTAGATGTCCATAAATATTCTAACATTTTTAAAATTTAAATTAAGCTGCAAACCATGATAGAGCCATCATATAGCTGATTTTCAATCATCAACAGAATGTTAAGATACTTTTAGTCAGCTGCTTACGACAGAGAAAATAGGACTTCAACAGTCTCCCAGACTTCTCCCCTAAAAGAAAACACCACGAATTATAATCAGTTTTGTATATTTTATAACCCCTGCTGTAAGAATAAGTTGATTGGTCGCAAATGTTAATATATGATTATCCGAATATTAATATACCACTAAAAATAATGATCTCTCCCGCACAATTTTTTAAATGTTTATCCGATGACACTCGATTACGCTGCGTCACCTTATTACAGAAAGAAGGTAAGCTCTGTGTTTGTGAATTAACCACCGCATTAGATTTATCTCAACCTAAAATATCGCGCCATCTAGCCTCATTACGCCAATGTGGTTTGTTGCAGGACAGTCGAGAAGGACAGTGGGTTTTTTATCAGATTAACCCTGAATTACCCGATTGGGCAACACCCTTGTTAACGAATGCTTTACTTGCCGTTGAGCTCACTGATTCATATAAAACAGATTTACAACGCTTACAGCAAATGGAAAACCGACCCGATATAGCACTTTTTTGCTAATTTTCTGGCATAAACATGTGCTTATACGCATATAACATTAACTCTATAGGAAATATCAATGAAAAGATTACACGTTCACTTGTCAGTCGATAATTTAGAACAAAATATTAACTTTTATAGCACGATGTTTGGCTGTCAGCCCACCGTACAACACGATGATTATGCAAAATGGATGCTGGATAACCCGCGGGTTAATTTTGCCATCTCTAATCGCAGTGAGAAACCGGGACTGGATCATCTCGGTATTCAAGCAGATGATGAAGCAGAACTACAGGGTATCAAACAACAATTAGATGCTACGCAAGCCCCCATTGAAGCACAGGAAGGCGCTGCTTGTTGCTATACCCGTTCAGATAAATACTGGGTAACAGATCCTCAAGGCATTGCCTGGGAATCTTTTCATTCCTTAAATGAAATCCCAACCTTTAACGATTCTAAAGCTGCTTCTGATGGTGAGAACCCTTATGCTTGCCGTCCTGCATCAGATGGAGAAAAGAAATCATCGTGTTGTGGCTAATAGCCCATTATTTTTCAGGATGTGCTGAGGTACGAAGCGCACTCTACAGTTCATGTTTTTTAAAAATATCAGAAGGTACAAAATGTTAAATGTTTTTGTAATTTGTACAGGCAATTCTTGCCGTAGTGTGATGGGTGAAGCCTTAATAAATCATCTAGGAAAAGGGAGACTTCAGGCTTTTTCAGCAGGCAGCCATCCTATTGGCAGAATTAACATCGGCGCATTGGCAACCTTGAAACGTCATAAACTGCCCACTGAAGGATATCAAAGCCAGTCATGGGAAGATTTTGAAGGTACGGAAATGGATATTGTCATTACCGTTTGTGATAACGCAGCGGATGAAATGTGTCCTGTTTATTTAACTAAAGCAGCACGGGCACATTGGGGTGTATCCGATCCGGGTCATCTGGAAGGGTCGGAGGAGGAAAAAATTGCAGCCTTTGAACAAACCTTTGCAACCTTAAAATTACGGGTTGAAAAGATGCTGGAACTGCCATTAGAAGCCATGCCTAAAGATGAATTAATGGTTGAGCTCAATAAAATCGGTCAACTGACGGCTAGCCAGAAAAAAAAATATGACTGAAAAACAACATGATATGGGTTTTTTTGAACGCTATCTTACCTTGTGGGTCGGCTTGTGTATTGGTGCAGGTATTCTATTAGGCGTGTATGTCCCTGAATTTGCCAAAACACTGGATGGTATGAGTATTGATGTGAATGGTGCACCAGTAGTCTCCATTCCTATTGCCATCTGCCTGTTTTTTATGATGTATCCCATTATGGTGAAAATTGATTTCACTGAAGTGGTCAAAGCAGGAAAAAGTATCAAACCGGTAGCATTGACGCTAATTGTCAACTGGGCAATTAAACCTTTTACCATGTATGCCATTGCCTATTTATTTTTGGGAGTGTTGTTTCAACAGTTTATCGGCACGGATGCGGTTGATCTGGTAAAACTGCCATTTGGTCTGGATTTGCCCGTAGGCAGTCACTACGGTTCAGGCACGGTAGTGATGCACGAAGGGGTTAAGATGATAACTGTCCCCTTATGGCGCAGTTATCTGGCAGGCTGTATTTTACTGGGTGTGGCACCTTGTACTGCCATGGTATTGGTCTGGGGCTATCTGGCAAAAGGTAATGCCGGGCATACGCTGGTGATGGTGGCTATTAATTCATTGATGATGTTACTTTTATTCGGTGTGATTGGTGGTTTTTTGTTAGATGTAGGGCAATTACCGGTACCCTGGGAAGCACTGCTATTGTCAATTAGCATTTATGTGGCATTACCTTTGTTTGCAGGTTTCTTTTCCAGAAAATGGATTGTTGCGCATAAAGGTCTGGACTGGTTTGAGCAGAAGTTTTTACATATTTTAACGCCAATTACTATTATCGCTTTATTATTAACATTGATTTTACTTTTCTCTTTTAAAGGGGATGTTATTATCGAAAATCCATTCACTATTTTATGGATTGCCATTCCTTTAGCATTACAAACCATTCTGATTTTTTCAATGACTTACATCGCAGCAAAATGGTGGGGCTTTTCTTATGAAAATGCGGCACCCTCGGCACTTATTGGCGCATCGAATCATTTTGAAGTCGCAATTGCTACGGCGGTGATGCTGTTTGGTTTATCATCGGGTGCTGCGTTGGCGACGGTTGTTGGCGTACTGATAGAAGTCCCCTTAATGCTGGCTTTGGTTGGGTTCTGTAAAAAGACCAAAAACTGGTTTCCAAATTAACTGTAAGGTAGTGTGTGTGAAAATTAATATGAAAATGCCGGATATGCTGACGATAGAAAACGTATTAATCACAGAAAGATACGTTCAACAATAGCTTCTGCGTTACACTACTAACACACTTCTATGGAGTGTTAATTATCAGACTCAACTAATTCGACTTTTTCTTGGTCTTTATCATCGTTTTTTTGCTCTTTTTCAGGCTCAATCCCGGCTAAGGATTTGAGATATTCAACAAACCATGGCAATTTGTTAACATTTTGCAGGTCATTGTCATTGATAATGTTTTGTTCGTCAGGCACTAAGCCATGGTCTCGTGCATTTTCTAATGCATTTAAACAGGCATCTGCCTTATTTTGCAACGCATACATGCAAGCCAGATTATAAGAGGCAGATCCTGGCTGAATCTTTTCGGCTAATTCAAAGGATTCTTTTGCCTTGATATAAAGCGCATCGTCTAAATCCACTTGTTTGTTCTTAGCCAGTCCCAATAGAGCAACGCCACCATCTACCGCTGCCCCTAAATGCATAGGTGAAACCGTTTGACAAAAAGAAAACTTATTGATTGCCTGTTCAAATAATTTGATTGCCTGATCAGACGATTTAGTTTGTGCCTGATGTAAAAGTGCAAAACCCCAATAATAAAGCGTATCTGAATAGTTTGAAGATGACTCAGAAACAGCTGAAAAACTATCATAGGCTTGTTGAAATAATTGATCGGCTTTTTCACCCTGTTCTTGTCGTGCATCAAGGGTTAATTTTTTTGCTTTTTTTAATATGCTACCACTCAATAAGTAACCTAAAATTGACATGCTTTTTTCCTGTAAGTTAATATCTGGATTAAAAATATCCAGAATAATATTATTAAAACATAATGCATTAGGCTACTGCTGAAAAATAAATTAGCTATCTTGCCATGCGAAGTACGATGGAACTGTCAGGTTTATGCTGTTGAGTCAGTGTGAGATGCCTAATAAATTTAGGGCTACTCATTTAAAAACGGGACAGGTTTTTACCATGAAGGGCATGAAGTTAATGAAGAAAAACTTAAACTTTCATGCCTTTCATGGTAAAAATAGCCTTATCCTTAGTCTATATCCTCTCAGGTGCCCTGTCTTAAATTTAGTATTGCAGTTGCCTGACTCTATCTACCATGAAATTAACTTTTTTTTATTTTTTTCCACCAACCTGATAATGTACCGGTGAAACCGGGTGATTCAATTGGCACAGCTGAATTTTTAGTTACCAGCTTTAAAGAAGTTTTATGCTTTAACGAGGCAATATACCCCATGCCTAAGATGAACTTTGCCCGGATAAAAGAAACCCCAAACAGAGCAACAATCAAAGGAAAAAATTCATAAAAAATACCCGCAGCGGTAGATTGATCATCTGCTGTTTCACTGGAAAGTGCGCTCACTGATCTTTCGGTTGGCGAAT
>CAYMPX010000073.1:0-11693 GCA_964392135.1 uncultured Methylomarinum sp. | reverse complement strand
GTTTTGATTTGCGATACATTCAAAGCAGCGAGTCCTAAACCACTAATATAAAGAATGACAGAAAAGATACCCTCGCTAAAAACACCTTCAAATAAAAATATAAAAACGAGTATGATATTGTTGTTATCAAGAGCCAGTCCTGTGTATTTTGAGCCACCAGCAAGACCGAATACACTAAAATAACTCAACCTTATTGCACTAGCGGCGAGCATTAAAAAAGCGCCAAATAAAAATACAGGATTAAATTTTCCATAGCTCAGTAGAAGAATAGCTGGAGCGACACCATAACTCACAATATCAATTAATACATCAAGTTGTCCACCAAATGCCCGGTCGTTACCTGTCCTGCCTTTTATTCTTCGTGCAATGAGACCATCCGCCCAGTCAAATGCAACTGCCCAGATCATGCCAATCATTGTAGCGTAGTAAACGCCCAGGATACTGAAATAAATAGCAAATATTGTGCAAGCTAACCCTGTAAGTGAACATAGATTAGGAATATCTTTTACATAAGAAAGAATGGTAGGCTGTAATTTTTGAGATTCTGCTTTATCTGTAGTCATTGCGACCCTAAAACTGATAAGTATACGCTTATTAAAAATAGATGATGAATAATCGTAGTAGAGCATAACTTCACCCTAAATCTATATTTTCTCAGCTGTCCCGTCTTAAATTTATAGTCAAGGGTCATACTGTTTTTCACTGCACCGACTCCCACACCGGTAAAATCAGGTTTTTACATTGTATTTCAAAAGCATCATTTAATAATTCAGTTAAATCTTCAACATTTTGATATAGCTGTTGCAGGGAGCGATCATAGTCTACCTCTTTTTTAAGCTGATCTTGGGCGCTGATAATTGCCGGGATTTTTGCTCTATTACTGGTTTTAAGTTTTAAGGCTTGTTTGGCATATGCAAAGCTGGGTTCGGTAAAAAAAGCCTCGGGTTGTTGCCTGCCTTGAAGATAAATAGCGATTAGCCTGGTTAAGGTATCGGCTTGCTGATTATCCGGTTTAAAGATCAGTGATTCATCAATACTCAATAAATGGGTGTTTTGCGGTTGTAGTTGATTAATAATCAAGTGATGAGTCCATGCTTGCATAAAGTCTTTGCCTTTTAATTCGGCATAGCGATAGAACAAGCTGCCATTATCATAAAGGTGGCTTAAGTTACCCACCAGGCGATAATTCCCAACCGTTAAATCAACCGGCTTGTCTTGCTGTTTTTGTCCTAAGTTTTGTTGCTGTATCTGCTCGGTAAATTCAGCGATTGCTTGTTGTTGCCGATCAAATGCCAATTCACCATGAATGCCTGAAAGCCAACGACCTTGGGCTTGTAACTTTGCTAACGAAAAGGGGGTGTGATTTAATTCATGTTCTATCCATTGCTGATTAATGGCATAAGCCTCTAATGCATCAATGGCAAAAGGTTCACGCTCTTCTATATCAGAGGCGATATCGCTAAATCGAATATCGAGTTGTTGCTGTAAAAAGTGCTGTTGTGGTTGCCGGTAAAAACGCAAGAGATCGCTGATTTCTATCACTTCCGGTGTTTTATTATCTAATGATCCCTGCCACCAACGCTGATTTTCTGTGGTCTTTTCTCGTAAAGCAATAGCCGTTTGATAATCGGCTTTAGAAAAACTAGTCAGTTCTGACTCGCCATTAAAATAATGTGAGCTAAAGGCTTGCAGTGGATGTTTGGTGATTAAGTCACGTAATTGATAGGCATTTTCCAGTACCTCTAATAGTTCACTAATAATCACGGAAGGGGGAATATCGGCGTTATTATGAATTGATAGCCCCTGATAAGTGATGATAAGTTGCTGACGGGTGGAGAGTAGAATTTCCAGAAATTGATAACGGTCATCCGCTCGTCGTGAACGGTCTCCCGAGCGGAAATTTTTCCCGATTAAATCAAAGGTTAAGTGTTGGTCAATTTTGGGAAATTCACCTTCGTTAACACCTAATAAAGCAATCACTTTAAACGGTATAGAGCGCATCGGTAACATAGAACAGAAGGTCAGTTGACCGCGTAAAAAACCGGTGGATGATTTACTCTCGGAAACCCGGCTTTCCAACCAGGCACTAATCACCTCTAAACAAATATCTTCGGTATGTATGCTGGCAATATTGTCCGATAAATCTTCCAGCAACTCATTAAGCTGTTGCCGTTCTATTTGCTCTGTTTGGGTTTTTGAGGATAATAATTGATCGGCATAATAATACAGCCGACGACTCCAGCTAGTGAGTGTGCTTGCTCTTTTTAGCTCTTCACTGGCTTTAAATAAGAGCTGCATAAAGTCATTAAAACGACCTAATACCTGGGCGGATGATGTACCTTCAATATCCTTATAAGGCAAAATGCGATCAACAAAGGCATTTTCATTGCCCACAGCATAACCCATTAATAAACGCTCTAAAGTCGCTTGCCAGGTGTTTTGATTAAGTTCCGGGAGTCCTAATTGTTTTTTATGCGCTGCCGACTTCCCCCAGCGGACATGGGTATCTGCCACCCAGTGTTTAATCAGTTCCAAATCTGTTTCGGTTAATGAAAACTGGGTATACACCACCGGTTGTTCCAATAAATCCATCACACTTTGCCAACCAAAACGACTTTGACTGAGATTTAAGAAACGAATAAAGGCATCTAATGCGGTATTACTCAAGCGCAAACTTTTATCGGCAATCGCATGTTGAATATCACTAAAAACAGCAGATATAAAAGGAGCATAGCGTTGTATATCGGGAGCCATCACCACCATATCACGCAGTTGTAATTCGGTATCCTGTTCTAAAGCCAGTAGTAATTGATCTTTTAAAACCTCCACTTCTCGCATTCTGGAGTGACAGGCATGAATGCTAATGGAGCTGTCTTTTTCTAATACACAGCCGTCTAATTGATTATTTAATATATCATTTTGTAGTTGCTGTAAATTATTCGTTACCTCTATGCCTTCAAAACTCTCAGGCTCAAAACTAAACCGGGTTTGTTCCAATAACATCTGCTGAAATTCTCTGCCCTGCTGACCTAAAGTAGAGAGTAACGGATGACCTTCTGAGGATTCATCCCAGTGTTTTTTATGGACTAAATCAGCCCAATAAACCTGTGCCGGATTAAGCATAAATAAATGTAAATCGCAGTGCTTGGACAATCCTTGTAAATAATCTAAAAATAAAGGGGGCATGGTATTTAACCCAAAAACAAAGATTCTCTCTGGTAATTGTTTAGAGAATTTTCCTTCATGGCTGTGATTAAGTTTATTAATCACATCTTTCCATAACGAGCCTCTGTGTTTATGACCAATAGAGGCTGTTATTTGTTGCCACAAAGCCCGTTGCCAAACTTCATTCGACTGTGGATAAAGCAGTTTCCCCTGCTGCCATAAATCCAGCATATCAGGACGCATCATTTGATATTGGTCAAAAATCTGGGCGAATTTCTGCGCCAATTGAAAGCGCTTTAGCTCCTGGTTTTCACCTTGTATATAATGTTGTAACGGTTTAAAACAATCACCCTGTAAATCCCTAAGCAATAACTCAAAGTGCCATAACATCAAGCCTCTATCAAAATCATCATCATTTAATTTATGATCAATTTTTTTAGCGATAGAACTAAAGAATTTTCCTGGAAATAAAAAATCATAATTCGCCCATACGCCAAGATGATCCGCTAACTGCTGTGATAACCAGCGTTCCATGCCTTGGCTTTGAATAAGAAACACCTCTTTGCCCAATGGATTTTCTAGCGGTGCGCTTTCAATCACCGTGGTTAAATGCACTAACAGATTTTCGGTTTTATTTGAGCTGTGTAAGATGAACATAAGGTTGTCTGCTATAGTGATATTTCTATCAATTATGATAATAAAACAAGAAAGGGGAGGGGTACCATGGGCTGCTGTGATGATCCAACAGAACCAGTAAAAATTAATCGCGCTGATTTAGTCAGAGCACAGGAACAATACGGTAATTTAGTTCGCGACCTGTTAACGAGTGATCCTGAAAAAGTCATGCTCAAACAACTAAATGGAGCAAATGTTTATTTAACAGAGCTTGCGGCACTTAATGCCCATTACGAATCTGTCAGAAAACAGGCCATTCAGTCATTAACAAAAGACAGTCTATCCGTACTAACAAGTATTGTGGATAAATCAGCTGAAAGTAGTATAGGTCTGGCGGCACAACAACGGATAGATGAGCTGGCAAAAGACACGGGACTATTAGGAAAATTATTTAATTAATTTGGCTCTAAGTCAATGATAGGGTTACTCATTTAAAACGGGACAGATTTTCACCATGAAGAGCATGAAGTTAATGAAGAAGAATGTAAACCTTCATGTACTTCATGGTAAGAAAGAACCTCGTCCTGAGTCTATATTCTCTTGGGTATCTATCTTTAAGTTTATAGTTATTTACATTGTACCCACTCTATTTCACATGGGGTTATTGGTTTCTATACTAATAGCCTCATCATCCACACTGAGTTGTTGATTAATATAGCTACCGCCCACAATAAAAGCGAACACCAGTAAATAAATCATAGACGCTATATATTTCGCTTTTTTTGCCGCGACTTTTTCATTCATATTATCGACCTCTTGGTTTTACATTTTCCTTTAGGCACTTGCCATAAGTCGCCTTAAATCAACTGTTTTTAATTTTAACACAAGTGCATTTTATCTATTCGATAAGGAGTTGTTATTCTCTATCAACAAACCTGTTATTATGGTAGGAATTTTCACAGAAACCTAATTCACTTTAAGATAACCAGGACACTAAGAAATGGCTGACACTACAGCAACAAAAGATGCAAAATCAAAAGGAATACTTTGGTTTTTTGGGACTTTAGTAGGCATATCCATCATTGTACTTATTATTTTAGGTGCATGGTGGGGCTCAGAACCCGAAACCTTTAATGTACAAGAAGAAGCTATCATACGTCTGGAAGCCACTCATACAGATTCCCTGCCGATTGGTTTTGTTTATACCAATACCCTGGCGCATATGGCTGAAGTTTTAATGGATAAACCCGGGGGCTATATTTCCAATGATGTTGCACCGCCTGGTCTTTTTTTAGATAATATCCGTAGCTGGGAATACGGCGCACTGGTTATGCTACGTGATGGCACCACCGCTTTAAGAAACCATTTTGCCCGGGATCAGTCCCAGTCTATTGAAGATAAAGATTTAGCATTGGCAGAACCTTATTTTTACTATGAACCTAATTCATGGGCTTTACCGTCTACTGAGTCAGAATATGATAAAGGCATTAAATACTTGCATATTTATATGCAGCGTTTGCAAGACCCCACAAATAAACAACGACGCGCTCAATTTTATTCCCGCTCAGATAACCTATGGACTTATTTAGAGGTTATTATTAAACGCTTAGGCGGCTTATCCACACGTTTAACAGCCAGTACCGATAAATTTGCCGGTGCTGCCGGTATACTTTATGACCCTAGCGGACAAGTTGCCCCTCAGTTTACAAAAGAAAAAACCGAAGGCGTTGGCAAAACCCCCTGGTTGTTAATAGATGATATATTTTATGAAGCACGCGGAGCAAGCTGGGCGTTGTTACATATCTTAAAAGCGATTAAAGTCGATTTTGAAGATATTATTCTGGATAAACGGGCAATGAATACTTTAGATAATATGATTCATGCGTTAGAAAATGCCTTAACACCTGTTTTAAGTCCAATGATTTTAAATGGTGATGGCTTTGGATTGTTTGCTAACTATTCATTATCTATGGCTAATTATATTGCCAGAGCAAATGCCTCAGCACTTGATTTACGTGACTTAATGAATAAAGGCTAATGATATGCAACAAGAAATAAATGATAATCTTAAAAAAATCAGCACTTGGAAACGCATTTTCTTTATGCTGGTTTTTTCAGTCATCGTCGGATTAGTCAGAGTCCTGTTATGGGCGATTATCTTTTTACAAGTCGCCTCTGCACTATTAACCGGCGAGCCCAATAAAAATATTTTGAGTTTAGGGCGTACACTTTCCACTTATTTGTATCACATTATTTTGTTTTTAACCTATAACACCGATAGCCTGCCTTTTCCTTTTTCTGACTGGAGCTTAACAGAAAACTTAGAGCGACCTGAAATTAAAGACTAAAAACAGACTCAATACCGTTGTTTTCAACTGTAGAGTTGACTTCAGTCCGCTTTTCCCCCGGTCATAGATATAAATTTCAGGTTCGAAATAAATATAATGTCTCATTATATATAGGCATAGGAAATAGTCCCCTAACCGTCATTTCCGAAGTTTACAAACATTTCATCAGCCTAATGCCGTTCTACAATTCATTGTTTAATTGTAACCGTCCTTATTCTGTCCGACGTTGGTAATCCTAAACCTCTCGTTTCTATATAAAAAACATTATGACGCAAGCCATCAAAAACTTCGATCCCATTAATACTGAGTTATTAACAGGCATTAATTTAATTGAGGCCAGTGCGGGAACCGGAAAAACCTATACCATCGCCATGTTGGTATTACGCTTTGTGGTTGAGCAAGAGCAAGACATTAAACAAATTCTTGTGGTGACTTTTACCAAGGCTGCCACAGAAGAGCTTAAAGATAGAATTCGTACCCGTTTAGCCGAGACACGTCTTTATGCCCTCGGTAATAATCCGGCACTAGAAGATAATATCAAACAATGGCTAGATCAGTTAGAAATAGAGAATGCGCTGATTATCCAACGCCTCAATAATGCATTATTAGAAATAGATCAGGCGGGCATTTTTACCATACATGGCTTTTGTCAACGAACTCTGGCAGAACATGCGCTGGAAAGTGGACAGTTATTTGATTCTGAATTAACCGGTGATATATCCAGTATTAAACAAGCCTGTTCCGATGATTTTTGGCGTAAAAATGTTTACACACGGTGTGTCTGGGAAGCCAGTCTGTTAACAACGCACTATAAAACCCCAGACCAATTACTTGCCAGTGTCGATTTTATTGCCCCCGAACTTAAAGTATTGCCTGATTATCAAGATATTGATCAGGCGCTGCTTAACTTAAAACACCTTGTTTCAGTCGCTAAAACAGAGATACCGGCTTCCTTGCAAATCATTGAAGACTGCTTGGAACAAGGACGATTTAAAGACAGTTTTAAACGGGGTTTTAAAACTCACACGCTCGGTTTATTCGATTGGCTGAATGAAAAAACCACCAGTACGCCGGATTTTTCACTGTTTACCCAACAAAATCTGATGGATGCTTTAAATGGTCAGAAATTTAGAAAAAGTAAAGCCAACCCCCGTTCTGCCATCGAACAAAAACAACAGTATATTGAGCAACTGGGCTTTCACTCGCAGCCATTTGAGCAACTGGATCATGCGATAAACACTATCAGCCTGATGTTTCGTCGCTCACTGCTACAAACACTGCACACAGAGGTCACTAAAAAACTGCAACAACTGAATATTTTATCCTTTGATGATTTAATCACGCGTCTTGCCGAGGCCTTAAAAAGTGAAAAAGGGCAAGCATTACGCCAGGAAATACAACAACGTTATCAAATTGCTTTAATTGATGAATTTCAAGATACCGATCAGAATCAATGGCATATTTTTTCTTGTCTTTTTCATAGTACGGAACATGCCTTATATTTAATTGGTGATCCTAAACAAGCAATTTATAAGTTTAGAGGGGCAGATATACACACCTATTTCTCTGCCAGAAAAACAGCGCATCATCATTTTAATTTAGGCTTTAACTGGCGCTCACATCCGAATCTAGTAGCGGGTGTTAATCGCTTATTCGCCAAAGACAATCCTTTTTTATCCAACAAACTCACATTTACCCCTGTAACTGCCGGGTTAACCGCAGAACAAGGTCAGCTAGTTAATCAGCAAGCCTTAGCGCCTTTGGTGTTATGGCAACTGGATAAAAGCGATAAAACGCACTGGAGCGCAGGCAAGGCAAGTGCCGAAATAAAAACAGCGGTGGTCAAAGAGGTTTTAGAGCTATTAATCGCTGATTTCAGCATCCAGGACAAAGCCATACAAGCCAAAGATATTGCCATTTTGGTCAGAACGAATCCACAGGCAAAAGAATTTCAACAGGCTTTAAATTCAGTGGGAATTACAGCGGTTATTAACAGCAAAGAATCGGTGTTTACATCCGCTGAAGCCCTTGATCTTTATACTATTCTACTCGCAGTTGCTGATCCAGCTAACAGTAACTTGCTTAAACAGGCATTGACGCTTGACTGGTTTAATTTAAGCGGTCAACAGCTGTTCGAAACCCTGAATAATGAACAAACCATGGATGGCTGGTTATCGCGTTTCCTGGATTATCAACTCAGCTGGCAAAATAAAGGCTTAATGGCCATGATGCAACGCCTGTTTGCCAATGAAAATGTCTATCCCCATTTATCCGCTTATCCACAGGCAGAAAGGCGTATTACTAATCTTCAGCACTGTATTGAATTAGTCCAGCAAGCCGCTATTGATGCACATTCAGGTATCAATAAAACCTTGGACTGGCTACACAGTCATATGACGCAAGCCATTGCGGGCAATGCCAGCAGCGATGAGCAACAACTGCGCCTGGAAAGCGATGAAGATGCGGTAAAAATCATTACCATGCATAGCTCAAAAGGTCTGGAATACCCTATCGTTTTTTGCCCTTTTTTATGGCAACGCGGCACGCAGTTAAATAAAGAACAATCGGTGATTAAATGTTATTCAAATGATGAAATGATTGCCGATATAGGTTCAGAGTTGTTTGAACAGCATCGTCAAACCGCATTGGATGAGGAATTGCAAGAAGACCTGCGGGTTTTTTATGTTGCCGTAACCCGGGCAAAATACCGTTGTTATATTAACTGGGCTGACGCACGCACGAAAGATAAAGCCAATGAATCCGCCATGGCTTATTTATTGGACTTTGCTGGCGATGATTTTTTACAACAACAACAGAAATTACAAGACTTTGACCGGCAACAGCCCGGTATCTTTGAATATCGCTTATTAGAAACCGAACAAACCCTCAGCAAGCGTTGGCAAGCAGCCATATCATCGAATCCACTGGATTATAAAAAAAGACAACGCTCACTTTATAGTTACTGGCAAATGAGTAGTTATAGTGCGCTGTCTTATCTAAGCACGCATGATGCACCTGAATTACCCAATGATAAAGCCAGGGAAGAGGGTAGTATGCCTGTTATCAAGGTAGATAAAGAGGAATTACCCCGGGGAGCGCATACAGGTAATGTGATTCATGATTTATTAGAAAACATTCCTTTTGCTGTGTTAGCGCAAGAGAATGATATTAGTGAGCAGCGCGATAAAGCCTGTTTACGCTATGGCTTAAAAACAGAGTTTCCCGAACAGATTGATCTGTTATTAAGGCAAGCCGTTAATACCACTTTATCCACCGGCAGCGATAAATTTAGTTTAAAACAGCTGCCGGAGCAACAATGCCTAAAAGAAATGCCTTTTTATCTATCGATGAAAACCATGGATGTCAGTCAGATTAATTATATATTGCAAGACTGTCCAAGCTATCAGCCACTGTCTGAAAAAATTATGTGTGGTTATTTAACGGGGTTTATTGATTTAATCTGTGAACACAATGGTCAATATTATGTCATGGATTACAAATCCAATGGATTGGATAATTATCAACAAGAGGCTTTAATTCACGCCATGCGTGAACATAATTATGGTCTGCAATATTGGATATACACCTTGGTTCTGCATCAATACTTAAAAAACAGACTGCCCAATTATAACTATGAACAACATTTTGGTGGGGTGATGTATTTGTTTATTCGAGGAATGGATAAAGAACAAGAAAATAGCGGGGTTTATCAGACGAAGCCAGTACTGGAAAAAATTGAACAACTTAGTAAGTTGTTTATTTCAGCGTAATTATTCGTCAGGTCTGCCCCTCTATCTCAAATTAAATCAAATCAGGATAAAATCATACCGAGCCATTGAGCATTTAAAAAATAGCATAGTGTGTGATATGACCCAATTCATTAGGTCATATCACACACTATGCTTGGTTTAGCTCTTATTTTTTCTTGATTTAGCTGCATTTATAATAAGGAAAAAGTTATACATAGCAAGGCTTACGCCATCTTCAGCGGCATTTTGTCACGCGACAAAATGCCACATTTTCAACTACGCCCTGACTGATTACACTATGACCAACTCTTATATACGCCCCCCTTAACTCCAGGGAGCTTGAGTTTTCATACCCTTCCTTTGTGTGCGGTCTCTGATCGCATTTTTTTGGAGATCCGTCATGCAGCGCAATTATCAGTCAAATTTTTTCTATACTCAATACAACCAGGGCCTCATTCAACAAACCGCTTTTCATGAGGCAAGTATCTATCTGGGAAATAAGCTAAGGAACGAGGATTCGGGTATTATTGAATCCTCGTTCCTTAGGTTTAATTTCAAAAAATATGGCTGTTTAAAATGTGAATACATTTATGATGAGGCTAAAGGTGATCCCGATAATTGCTTCCCCGCAGGCACTCGTTGGTCGGATCTCCCTGATAACGGGTCTTTGCCCTTATTGTGGCTCACCAAAAAGTGTCTTTAAGTTAAGTTTTCCAAAATAATCCTGAAGATTAATTCGTATTGGCATGAAGTAGATATTAAAACCAATATCACGCGCCATTGAGATGACTTGATTAGAAAAATCAATATTCCAGTCATACTCGGGCTTAAAATTAACCGGAAACTTTACTTTATTCTTTACTTCCCAGTAATTCATCGAGGATAAGGTGGTGATAGGGCTTAGTCCGATGAATGTTTCTATACCTTGTAAATGCTCCGCATAAATTTCTATTAAGCGGATATCATAAAAAGGTTGTGAAAAAAAACCAGATGCCCCGGCATCTACTTTCCGTTGTACATAATTACACTCTTCCTGAAGACCATTTCTATGAGGATCAAACCCCGCATGTATGGTTATATTTGGAAATCGTTGCTTAACCACTCTGATGAGATCCAGCACACTGGTATTATGAAATTCTCGTTTGATACCTTCAGGTGGATCACCCGAAACCAGTAACACATGATCTAATTCATTTTCTTCAATAATACGAAATATATCACCTGATTCCAGAGAAAAATCAGAGGATCTGAAATGCGGAACAAACTGATGTTTACTGCGATCTATTTTTTTTCCTGTATCCCAGCTTCTAATATCAAAGCGCTGAATATCGGGTACATTAATCATACTAATTGATTTACCTAAGGTAGAAACAAATTGATATTGCGTCTCAAATGCTTGATGTGTTCTGGGTACTATTTCAAATGAAAATTTCATGTTTTAGTTGCGTAACAGCTATTTTAATAGACATTATTGTACCTGAAATCATAAGTACAAGACCTGATGCTCAAAAAATAATACCCACCTAACAGTTCCCATTTCAGCCTCATAAAAAAAGGGAGCTATTGCTCCCTTTTTTATACAGCTAATTAACCGAATAACTTACCAGCGAGATATTACCAAATAAAAATTAGAAATAATTATTTTTATTATAAGTCAATAAGTTACTTATTTGGCAGCATCTCCAGGTTATCACTTGCTTGTTTGGGATAATAAGGCCATTTTTTAACATGCAAATATTTCCTGATTGGCGTTTTAATCACCGAGACACACAGCGCGATTGAAAATAAGCACCATACTGCGGCATACTCATTAGGG